>NZ_JBAWTG010000050.1:0-37823 GCF_037106235.1 Methylobacterium nigriterrae
CTCGGATAACGAAGCTCGCTTCGATCGTAGCGGGCCCGGTTCTCGGTCGTCCACATCGGCAGCCTCCACACAGGCCGCCTTGAATCATAAGCCACTGACATCGCTCAATATGTCGCCGGACAGACACTGAGCATAGATCTGGCCCGTATAGGTCGGATTGCGCAGGATGCCGCGGATCGTGGGCGTCGACCAGCGCGGCGCACGCGAGGGCGTGGGGACGCCGCGGCGGTCGAGGTGCACGGCCAACTGCATCAACGAGGATCCGGGTTCGCGGTACAGGGCGAACAGCTCGGCCACGACGGCGGCCTCGGCTGGTTCGGTCACGACCCCTGTGGGATCGCGCGGCCGATCTGGGCTGAGGCGGTAGCCATAGGGCGCGTAGGTCCAGAGCAGCAGCAGGCCGGCCCGCAGCTTGGCCAGCCGCCCGCGACGCATGCGCTCGGCGATCAGCGTGCGTTCGTACTCGGCGACAGCACCGCGGATCTGAAGCAGCAGGTGGTCGTGCGGATCATCGCTCATGGGCCGGTCAAGGAAGGCGGCGACGCAGCCGGAACGCGCCCACTCTTCCAAGAGGACCATCTGGTGCACGTAATTGCGCGCCAGACGGTCGGGCGCGGTGACGAGGACGCGATCGATCTCATGCGCCTTGATGGCATCCCGCAGGCGATCGAGCCCTGGGCGGGCCAGCGCGGCGCCGCTGTAGCCGTCATCCCGGAACACGTGAGCAGGGTCGAGGTGCCAGCCCGCGTCACAGTGCGCCCGTACGTGGGCAGTCAGACGCTCAAACTGCTGCTCAATGGTCTGGTGCTCGACCTGATGGCTGGTCGAGACGCGGGCGTAGATGGCTACGCGCATGGGCTGCCTCCGACAGGTTCGGCCTCGGCGTCTCGGCCGAGGCGGACGGAATCGTCGCCCACTGCAGGAGGAGCTGATAGGCCCGGTCCCAGCGCTGCTGGCCGGTCGCGGTCGCCATGCCGCTGCGCCGGACGTGCCACGGGCGCTCGCGCGACATGCTCTCCTCCCCGGTGGGTAACCTCACCGGGAACCTGGAGTCGGCCGCTGCTGGGTTGCGGACCGCGCCGCCAACTCAGCGCGAGCTGCACTGTCCGCGTCAGGCAGAACTTGTCATTTGCGATAAGGCCATTGACGTCACCTTCCGGGAGCACGACGGTCGCGTGCGCGACCAGCGTGCGGCTCGCAATCTTGCTGTCTTACGCAGGATGGCGATCAATCTTGTCGGGCGCGATGGCTCAACCAAGGCCAGTGTGCGTGCCAGGCGGAAGGGCCGCCTGGGACAACGACTACATGCTCCAGCTCCTAGCGGGTTCGCTTATCCGCCAGTCGGTCGAGGGGAGACGCACTCGTGTTGGCCCCTGTCGTTAGTGGAGCCTCTCCCCGCTCCAGCGATCGCGTCCGGCCCAGTAAGGGCACAACGGACAGGTCGGTCCGTGGTAGTCGATCCCTTCCTCGTGCGGGCAACCAATGATCCGGTCCGCCATCGCGACCGAGCGCACGCCAAAACCGTCCATGTAGGCCAACACCTCCTCGGCCACCCGGGCGTCCTCGCGCACATCGCCCGGCTCGGCGAACCATCGCTTCAGTTCGACCGCCTCCTCGTTCTCGGCCAGAACGATGCCGACCGCCAGCTTGCTCGCCCGGCGGTTATCCGGCCCGTAGAAGGCGACCGTGGCCACCGGGAAGCCCCGAAAGCCTTTCTTGGCCTTCTTGGCCAGCCGCTTGCGTGCTTGCTCCCGGAACATGCTTTCCCCGTTCAGCTGTCCGGCCCTGCTACACAGTCACACAAGTTGGCCTTGAGCCAAAGGCCTCAGGGACCAGGCCTCAGGCTCAGAATTTCGTGCGTTGCCCCTGGGCACCAAGCGGCCCGTCTTCGAGGCGGCGCTGGCCTACCTGCGTCCAGACGACGTGCTGGTCGTGTGGAAGCTCGACCGCCTCGGTCGCTCCCTCGTCGAGATGATGCGCACCATCGACGCCCTGCGCCGGGAGAAGGTCAACTTCCGCAGCCTGACCGAGCAGTTCGACAGCGACACTGCCCACGGCGGCTTCGCCCTGCAGATGCACGGGGCCATGGCCGAGTACTTCCTCGACCTCAACCGCGAGCGCACCTTGGAGGGCCTGAAGGCGGCCCTGGCCCGCGGTCGCAAGGGCGGCCGGCCCAGGAAGCTGTCCGAGGCCGACATCGAGGCGGGCCGCGCGCTGCTTGCGGCCGGCACCATCCTCGGTGGCGGAGATCGCCCGGCGCCTCGGGATCGCGCGCTACACCTTCTACAGCTACTTCCCGCGAGCCCGGGCGAGCAGCCAGCGCGGTCAGGGGTGAATGCGATGCCGATCCGGCGCGAGCACCGCTTCTTCTACCCCATCGACTGGCCTCAGCTCTCGGCCGTGATCCGCTTCCGTCGGGCCGGCGGCCGGTGTGAGGTCTGCGCACGCCCGCACGGCCAGCGCGTGTTCCACCTCGGCGACGGCCGCTGGTGGGACGCCGAGGCTGCCTCCTGGCGCGATGGACGTGGACGGATCGTCTGTGTGGCCGTCGGCGCGGATGACGTGCTCGGCCAGGTGCGCACGACGCGGGTGGTGCTGGCCGCAGCCCACCGCGACCACGACACCAGCAACAATGCCGAGCGCAACCTCGCGGCCTTCTGCCAGCGCTGTCATCTGCTCCACGATCGGCCCGAACACCGGCGGCGGCGATGGCTCACCCTGTTCCGGAGGAAGGCGCTGGGGGACCTGTTCCGTGGGCCGTACTCTGGCCCATAAGGCCAGCGCGAACACGCCCACCGGATCCAACCCGGCCCTGCGATATGCCGCGGCCAAGCCTTAACGGTTTGTTGCCCGTATCCGGTTAGGAAGTGTCAATCTTTGGAGGATCTTCCGTATGCGCGTGCTGCTGGTTGAGGATGAGGTCTCGATCGCGCAGAGCATCGAGCTGATGCTGAAGTCCGAGAACTTCAACACCTACACCACCGATCTCGGTGAGGAGGGCGTCGATCTCGGCAAGCTGTACGATTACGACATCATCCTGCTCGACCTGAACCTGCCCGACATGTCGGGCTACGAGGTGCTGCGTTCCTTGCGCGTCGCCAAGGTCAAGACGCCGATCCTGATTCTCTCCGGCATGGCCGGCATCGAGGACAAGGTGAAGGGTCTCGGCTTCGGCGCCGACGACTACCTGACGAAGCCCTTCCACAAGGACGAGCTCGTCGCCCGCATCCACGCCATCGTGCGACGCTCGAAGGGCCACGCCCAGTCGGTCATCACCACCGGCGACCTGATCGTGAACCTCGACCAGAAGACCGTCGAAGTCTCGGGCTCGCGGGTCCACCTGACCGGCAAGGAGTACCAGATGCTGGAACTCCTCTCCCTGCGGAAGGGCACGACGCTCACGAAGGAGATGTTCCTCAACCACCTCTACGGCGGCATGGACGAGCCCGAGCTGAAGATCATCGACGTCTTCATCTGCAAGCTGCGCAAGAAGCTCGCCAATGCCTCCGGTGGGCAGAACTTCATCGAGACCGTCTGGGGCCGAGGATACTCGCTGCACGACGGTATGGTCGAGATGCGGGCCATGGCCGGCTGAACCCTGAGCTCAAGATGTTCTGGCGGTTCCGGAAGAGCGGCTGGCTGTAGCAAAGGATTTCGGAAGCATCATCGGGATGGCACCAGGTGCGACCTTCGTGGAGCGGGTTCGTTTCGCTTCAATCCAGGTCCGGCGCCGCGGGAAGCGATTCTTTACGCTGGGGAAATCACCCCTGAAGGAAATTCGAAGCGAAACGCAAGGCGCAAAAATTTTCTGGCGCTAGCGAGATGCCGGGCTCGTGCGGACCCTCGGGCCTGCCCCCCTCGGGGAAGGACCCGGGCAAGGGGGTGGGGGTAGGGGATGGCATGGCAGGGGTCAGGGCGCCGCGAGGCTGAGCCGTGGCGGCTGACGCTGCCCACGGGGGGCCGGCCCCCGTTGGCGCTCCTGCCTACAGCGCTCCCCCGCAGACCGCGAAGCGATAGCCGTGTCCCTTGCCTCTCAGCCTTCGGGTCAGGCGCTTGGTGTTGCCAAAGGCATCGCGGTAGCTAGGGGTCGAACTCTGCAGCTTGGTACCCGTCTGATGGGACGATCGCGGCCGCACTGCGCCTTGCATCGCTCTGTCAGGACTCGATCAACTGGCGAATGCGGCCAGCGAGAGCCTCCATGGCGAACGGCTTGGTCATAACGTGCATACCGGGATCGAGGTGACCGTGGCTCAGCACCGCATTCTCAGCGTAGCCGGTGATGAAAAGCACCTTCAGATCGGCGCGCACCACCCGGGCGGCGTCGGCCAATTGCCGTCCATTCAGCCCGCCGGGAAGCCCGACATCGGTCACCAGCAAATCGACGCGACTGCTGGAGTTTAGCACCTTCAGTCCCGAGGCGCCGTCCTCCGCTTCGATTGCAACGTAGCCGAGATCGGCCAGAACCTCACTCACCAGCATCCGGACAGTTGGTTCATCATCCACCACTAGGACCGTCTCGCCTTCGCCGCGCGGCACGTCGGAGATTTCAGCCGACGAATGCGCTTCGTCCGCTTGGCCCAGATGCCGAGGCAGGTAGATGCAGACCATCGTTCCCTGGCCGGGTTCCGAGTAGATGCTGACTGCCCCTCCCGATTGCTTGGCGAAGCCATAGATCATCGAGAGCCCCAGCCCGGTGCCGACGCCGATCGGCTTGGTGGTGAAGAACGGATCGAATGCCTTCGCCTGCACCTCGGGTGTCATGCCCACGCCGGTGTCCGACACGCACAACGAGATGTACTGGCCTGGCTCGACGCCACGTTCCTCAGCCATGCGCTGGTCGAACCAGCGGTTGCCGGTCTCAATCGTGATCTTGCCGCCGTTCGGCATCGCGTCGCGCGCGTTGATGCAAAGGTTCAGGATCGCGTTCTCTAACTGGCTAGGATCGATCAAGCTGGGCCACAGCCCGGCCGCGTTGACCGTCTCCAGCTCGATCTGCGGCCCGATTGTGCGAGCGATCAGGTCCCCCATGCCCACCACGAGCCGCCTAACATCGGGTCGGCTTGGGCGCCAGCGTCTGCCGGCGCGAGAAGGCCAAGAGGCGATGCGTGAGGGCGGCGGCACGATTAGCGGCACCCCGCGCCGCGGCAATGTACTTCTCGACCTCCGCGCTTCGCCCTTGCGCCATGCGCATGTTGATGAGTTCTAGCGATCCCGAGATGCCGGCGAGAAGGTTGTTGAAGTCGTGGGCGATCCCGCCTGTGAGCTGGCCAACCGCTTCCATCTTCTGGCTTTGCCGCAGCATTTCCTCGCGGCGCAGCTCCTCAGTGATGTCCCGCCCGACCGTGTAGAAGGTTCCGGCCCCCGGTGTGCCTTCGGGGACTGCGGACCAAGCGAATAAAACGGGCTCGCCATTCGATTTCAGCAGCCTGACTTGGAACTGGTGCACCGGCACGCCCCTGCTGAGCGCGGCCACGACGTCGGCCGTTACGGCAAGGTCGTCCGGATGGATGATTTCCGCGAAGGGTTTTGCGAGGAGCTCTTCATCCGAACGGTGCAGGGTACGAGACCATGCGGGATTGATGGACTTCAAGTACCCGTCAAATGTTGCCACCCCGAAGAGATCGCGTGACATGTCAAAAAGGCGCTGGCGCTCCGCCGAAGACTGACGCTCGGCTAGAACTTGAATTGTTGTTTCCACGCACGTGCAAAACATGCCCGCAACAAGCTCTTCATCGTTGCGTATCGGCGAATAGGAAAAGGTCCACCATGTGTCCTCCCGGAACCCCTTTCGTTCCATGGTGAGTGGCAGGTTCTCGGACCAGGTCGCTTCTCCTGCGAGGGCGCAGTCGATCAACGGCTTGATGTCATCCCAGATGTCCCACCAGACCTGATGAAACGGCCGCCCTAGAGCTGCGGGGTGCTTGTCGCCGAGGATCGCCGCATACGCGTCGTTGTACAGGAAGGTGAGGTCCTGCCCCCAGGCGATGAACATGGGTTGTCGGGAGCTCAGCGCGATGTCCATTGCGGTCCTGAGCGACCGCGGCCACGCGTCTCGCGAGCCCAGCAGCGTCGCCGACCAGTCAAAAGCCTGGATTCGGTCGCTCATGGTCGAGAACGCAGGGCCCTCGGGCGTACCCGGTCACAACTCGCTCAACAGGCACCCACAGCTCCCCGGCGACCCTACTGCTATCCCTGGACGCGAGCAGCCAGAACCCGGTGAAGAGCTAAGCGTTCCCGTTCGGTAGGGAGGCCGAACTCCTTGCCTCACTCAACCGAACGGCCAAACCTAAAATGGGATGCCCAGGTCTCTCTACAGGGTGCTGAGCTTTCCCGCCATGGCGGGCTTGGTCGCAGTCGGGACTTCAGCCTGCCAGTTGGCGGTTGTCTGCAATCCACCCGTTGCGGTCCATCGGCATGCGTACCAAGCGTCAGATGTCAACTACTAGCAGCGTGAGGCGTGGGGACATTGGCCGCCGGGCTGACGAGGTTCGGGGAGATGCTGGCTCAGCTTACCTCAACCAGCGTCCCTGCTGCCTCGCACTCGGCGAAGGCCGCGGCGAGGTGGTGGAAGGTGGCAATCACGGTCTCGGTCGGTGCCACGTTGGGCCTCGTGCGTTGTCAGCGGGATAGGAGGGCACCCGATGTCGCTCCCCGCGATCATCCTGACCCTGGTCGTTCTCGGCGCGTTCGGCGGCACCTTCCTGGGTGGGCCGGCCTACTACACAGGCGGCTTCACGCTCGGCGGCATCCTGCTGGTCATCTTCATCGTGCTGCTCGTGACGCGGCGGCTGTGACCGTCAGCGGCGGGTCCGCATGGCGCGGCGCACGGCCACGGGGAACTCGCGCCGCATCTCCTCGCGGAAGAAGCGGTCGAAGTCTTGCTCGAGCGGCACGTCGGGTTTGATGCGGACGGTCGGCGTCAGCTTGTAGAGGAGGGTCAGCTTGCGATGCTCGCCCTTGCCCGAGGCGCGGAAGATCAGGCCGTCTTTGACAACCTTCCGCTTCGGGTCGATGGCGCTGGGCCGCATGTTGGCGGCCACGCCCCGCGAGGTCTTGCGCACCGCGCTGGTCGGGACCGCGAACCGGCCCTTGGCCTGGGCGATGCCGCCGTGGGCGTGGAGCGCGATCTTGGCCCGGCCGAGGCTGTCGTAGAGGGAGACTTGCAGCCTCCCCTTGGTGGCTATGTCGATCGCCATCGCGGCCTTGAAGAAGCCCTTGTTGCGGTTGGCGGTGTGCGCGGCCCAGGTCTCCGTCGCCAGTCGGCTTTCGGTTGCGGCCGCGGCCTTGTTGAGGGCCAGCGAGATCGCGAAGGGGAGCTGATCGCGGGCCGCCTTCATGGCGTCGGCGGCGCGCTCGAAGTCGCGCAGGTCGAAAGTCGGCATCGGCGCCTCCCGGCCTAGAACGCCCGGCGTAGAACAGCACGGCGCGGGCGAGCTGGATGGCGAACGTGGGCGGGCGGTGAGGGCGAAGCGAGGGCGTAGAGAGTGGTCGGTGTCGAAAGCAAAATCGTTTCACTTTTGTCGCCAGACTCTATCGCCGCGCGCATGTAGTTTTGAGCCGAGCGTGAGGTGAGCCACAGTTCCGCCTCGACCCCTATCTCGAACAAGCTGTGGCCCAGTCGCTCATTGATCGCGAGAAGGCCGTCTCCCGTGTCTATGACGAACACGCGATTGCGACTTCGATAGGTCTCGACAATGGCCTTCGCATCCCGGGCGGTCCGGCATCCATCTGACTGTAGTCGAAGGGAGCTGCTGGACGCTGCTATTAAGTGATCTCCTGTGGGTGATCGGTGGCCTCGATCAGGCCCATGCTGGTGAGCTCGCGTCGCATGCGCTTCGGAAGCTTCCGCGCCGGCTGGCGAGGGGGCGCGTCTGAGCGCGCGCCCATCTCGGGCTCGGGTTCGTCGAGGACAGGATGACCCACGCGTTCATAGAGAACGAGGTCGCCGCTCTTGAGCTCGAAGGCAACGAACTTGCGCCCGTTGCGCTCGGCGTCGAACCACGTCTTCCCACTTGGCCCGCGGCGGGCCCGGAGGCTCAGGACCAGCTTCAGGTCAGCGGAAGGCATCGCGCGCCTCCATGGTCGCGAGGGCGCGATAGCTGTTGGCGCCGAGGAGTGGCCGGGTCAGCGACAGGGAGCGGGGCGCCAACGTCCAAGGCGGGCGGCTGTCCTCGAACAGTTCGTTCCAGCTGGGCGGCGATAGGTCCGGCGCCTGGACGAGGACGGCCCGACATGGGCGCTCGGGCTCGAAGCCCGGCTCCCACGTCAGTCCTGTCCCGTGCCTCGTTGCAGCCGGCGTCGGGGCGGCGGGGGCGCCCTCCGGCGCGCGCCCGGCGACCTGTGGCGTTGTCTTGCCCTATCCCTTGCGCGACGGCGTGGACAGATTCGTGCACAGCCTTAGACGCCTTAGATCTCACCGGTAGGTGAGTAGGGTGGCTACGAATTCGTCCACGGAGCTGTTCAACGATTGCCGCCCGCTCCTCAGGGGAGTGCCGGCCGTACCACTCGGCTCGCCCGATACCCTCTGCCTGCCAGGGTTTGAGGGCAGCGATGGATAAGCTGCGTGGCGTCGCGCCTTTATCCGCACGGGTCTTCCTTGCGGAGGCTGCCCGTGATGCTCGCCGGTGTCGGTCGTAATCGGCCTTGGTCCATCCGGCTGCCCAGATCGTGGTGATGCCCCGCACCCGCCGTACGGTTTCGGTCAGGCGGAGGATATCGCCGGCCGCCCGGGCACTGAAGAAGTGCATCGTCCTGGCGGTGGTGACAAAGGCATGAACCCACCGGCGGCCGCGGAGAGCGACAAGGCGGGGGCATTTCTTCAGGATCCAGGAGACGATCGCAGCAGCCTCACGGTCCGGCTCCGCAAGGGCGACCAAGCAGGGCGCGATCACGAGCAGGAAGGCTTCTTCCTGCTCGGCAGTGAGAGAGCCTTCACCACGGGCATGATGAAGAAGCCCCTCGACCTCAAGCTTGCGCATCAGGGTGCGGAAGTCGGTCGGCGACTTGTAGGAGCCCAGGACCGCCTTCCCGACCAGAACGGGACCGCTGCGACGGGTTTGGGTGCCGGAAAAATGCGTGGACTGTCGAGTTTGACCTTCCGGTCGCGTGCCGGAAATGCTACTTTGCATCGCGAAGACTTCCTACACCTTCACGTCACGAAAACCGTCCTGGGGACTGTCCTCCCCAGGACGGTTTTCGTTTGACTTGGCGGGCGCGCAAAACCGTCGCCTCGGTCTCGCTGGTGGCAAAAGCGGGCACGGCGACGCTGGTCACGCAAGACTGTTTCCACGGCTCGAGCTGGCAGTCCCTGGCGGATGGGGCGGTAGCCTCGGAGCCCTCCGCTCGAATGGAAGCATCGGCTCATCAGCGGGAACGGGCAAAGCTCTGAGCGCTGCGGCCCTTGCGCTTCCAGCCAACTCCTCTGCCCGCGTGATAACCCCCTGCACCCAACCCGAAGCTTTGGCCAGCTGCAGGAAGCGGGGCAGGTGCTTGCCCATCTTCTCGACCAGGAACAGTGCGGCCACTTCCCTCTCTGCAGCTTCAGCGCGCGCCCGCTTCTCACGCTCTGCTCTCTCACGATTCAGTTGGACTTCGCGCTCAGCCTTGCGGCGGGCTCGTGACTTCCGGTGCTTCGCCTCGGCGGCTTGCTGTTCCGGACTGAGAGCGGCCCAGCGCGCGGCTTCCTTTTCCTCAGCAGCCCTGCGCTTGGCCTTTTCCTTGGCGTCCTCGACCATCGCCTCGATGGTCTTGGGAGGGAGGGACTCGTGAGCCTCCAAACGGCGCACGATGTCCTCCCGGACGTGGGCGGGAGTAGAGGATGCCGCCAGCCGGTAGAGGGTCGTCGGCGGCAAATGCGAAACGATTTCGCATTTGTGCCCAAGCTGTGCGGCGGCCTGCATGAAGTTCTGAGCGGTGCGGGGCGTCAACCCCATCTCAGCCTTCACCCAGCTCAGGAACTGCCCGTGGTCGAGCCGCTCCTTCATGGCAAGCAGATCGCGGCCAGTGTCGATCACGTAGGCCTGAACTCGGCTGCGGTATCGCGCGGCGACTGACCTCGCTTCCTGCGCCACTTCGGGCTCTAACTGGCCGTAATCGAAGGGCGCGAGCAGTTGCGCCTCGATGCGCTGCATCATGTTCATACCCGCACCTCCTGCCTGAGGCGCACGCTAGGACCAGCTGGCGCATCCGCATCCACGAAGACAACCCCCAGCGTTTCGAAGGTCATCCGCAGGACACGAACGTCTGCTGGCATTGTCGCCCGCGCTTCATTCTCGAAGCTGCGGATCGTTGGCGCACTAATGCCTGCGCGCTCAGCTATATCTTCGGGCTTCAGCTTCAGTAGGCCGCGCGCGGCCCGGGACTGTTCTGGTGTCATCATGCAATAATGGATGAGTCCTTCCGGGCGATTTGTGAATCGGCGGAAAGGAGATGTTCACCGATAAACGTGTGCCAAAACAACACATCGGCCCGACCTCTCATAGCTCCACGTCGCGAGAGCAGGCCATTGCAGGCGTGGCCGAGGCGAGTAGTGGTCCCCCGATGGTCCTCGGAAATCGCCCCTTGACCTTCCCTCGCTGGGAAGCCCCACATCACCGTGACGCCATTCAATGAGCAGGCTCGTCATGTGGGCCCGTTGCAAAGTTTTTCCGGCCGACATGCGAGCCGCGCGAGACCGCAGCACAGCCTAACTTTTGGTTGTAGATTTGGGTTGTACGGCGATCAAACCCCTACCTCTGGCTGAATGGAGACGGGTTCGGCAGAGCGCAATTCGCTCGCAAACCGCGCGTGGAAAAACTTTGCGGCAGGCCCCCGGGAGGTTGAGGTCCGGTTCCTGCCCGACAACCACGACCCCGACGCCGCGGTGGCGCTGGCGATCCACTACGCCGCCAACCCGCGCATCCGGATCGACGACGACCCCTCGCTCCTCTGGTCCTACCGCTTCGGCCGCTGCCTGTTCGGGGCCACCCACGGGCACACCATGAAGCCCGAGGCGGTGGCGATGCTGCTCGCCACCGACCGGCCCCAGGATTGGGGTGAGACGTGCTTCCGGCACTTCTTCTTCGGCCACATCCACCACGACACGGGCCGCGAAGTCGGCGGCGTCCGGGTCGAGTCCTTCGGGACGATCGCCGGCAAGGACGCCTTCGCCCACGGCGGCGGCTGGCGGGCCGGCCATAGCCTGCCCGCCCTCACCTTCCATCAGGACGAAGGCCCCAAGGGGCGCCACTACGTCAACTTCGTGCCGAGGGCCGCATGATCGCCTGGACGCGCTACGTGCTGCATGCCATGCGCCCGGCCTACGAGGCGCTCGGCTGGGTGCTGTCGGACGACATGGCCGGGACGCCGCACGGCTACTATGCCGTCCTGATGCTCTGGGCCGGCGACGGCGAACCCGTCGAGCCCCCGAAGGAGGCCCACCCATGATCCTCGGGCTCGCCGGCGCTTAGGGCTCCGGCATCGGCAGCGGCTTGGGGGCGAGCGTTGCGTGCGAGTTGGTCTCTACGCTGGCTGCGGGGTGCACGACCGTCGCGTTGATGGCGACGGCCCAGACCGCGACACACAACAGCACGAGACCGAGCATCACGATCCGGTCCACGATCCCTTCCATGCGGGTGCTCCTTCGGTGAGCCCTCGGGACTTCCCGTGTCTGGCTGCTCTCCCGTCCCAGGTGAGCGCAGGAAAGACCAGCCGCTACCTGTGAACATTCACACTCCCGATGGAGCACGTCATGATTATCGGGCTCGCCGGTGCGGCCGGCTGCGGCAAGACCACCGCGGCCGGCTACCTCGCGGAACGCTACGGCTACACGCGGATCCGGTTCTCGGGCCCGCTCAAGAACATGCTGCGGTCCTTCTTCCGCGACTGCGGCCTGTCCGAGGCCGAGATCGAGCGGCGCATTGAAGGCGACCTCAAGGACGTACCGGACCCGCTACTCGGCGGGCAGACCCCGCGCGAGGGCATGATCGGGATCGGCTACGATTGGGGCCGCGACAAGATGCACCCGCACATCTGGACGAACGCTTGGCAGGCGTCGGCCCAGGCGGCGCTTGTCGGCGGTGTCCCCGGGGTGGTCGCCGAGGACGTGCGCAACCCCGAGGAGGTGGACACCATCCACGCGCTCGGCGGCACCGTGGTCCGCATCCGCCGGCCCGGCCTCGCAGTCGGGAGCCACATCTCGGAGGCGCAGAGCTTCCGGGTCTACGCCACCATTCACAACGACGGGCCGGTCACGATCCTGGCCGCCCGGCTAGAGGGGATACTGAACCGCTACGAACGCCTCGCTGGCTGACCGACACCGCAGAGAACCCGCCCGCGCCCCGATCAGTGCGAGGCGCCCCTGGCCCCCTCCCCCGCGGAGGGGGCCTTTTTTGCGTCTGCTAGGCGCACAGACTGTCAGATCTATCAGGGTGAAGACACGGCCGCGCCCAACCAAGTCTCGGGGAACACTAATCCTACGGAGACCTGAGATGACGCTGTTTATTTTAGCGACGATGCCAGTGGAGGCCTATGAGGACGAGCGCGGCTTGTGGAGCCTCGCCGGCTCATACAGCAAGGGGACGATTGATTGGCACCGTCTGCCGCTCTGCCACGACGGTGAGGATTACTGACATGAAGAAGAGCAGGATCCGCGCCGCAGCCGCGCTTGCCCTCGTTCTTGGGTTCTCGGGGACGGCTCTGGCCAGCGGCGACGGCCTCGATCCCTGGGCCGCATCCGAGGGCAACGACCGCACGGGCGGGGTGGACAGCGGCCCCTACGATCCGCCCCGCTTCAACAGCTACCTCCAGGCTTACGGCACCAACGGACCCAATGCTCCGTTCCGGCCCCTCCAGGGTCGGCGGGTTCATCACGCCCGCTCCGGTGAGGGGTACTGACATGAGGAAGATCACTCGCATGTCGGGCGCCCTGATTGCAGCACTCGCGGTTGCTTCAGCGGCGACCGTCCCGGCCTTCGCTCAAAGCAGCAACCTCAACAGCATCAACAATTCGCTCGCCTCTCAAGCAGAGACCCGCGCCATGATGCAGCAGCAGACTACCGACTTCGACACGGCGCTCATGCGGTCCGAGAGCGGCCAGATAAACCAGCAGCCCGTCCAGAACGGCTATTACATGCTGCCGCACATGCACGCGACGCATCGCTAGCCGGGCGTGTACTTCGGAATTCTTGGCATGAACAAGATGACTTTAGCGTCGGCCGCCTTGATGGCCGCGCTCTCTCTTGCGCCCGTCTCAGCGTTCGCACGCGGCGGCGGTGGGGGTGGCGGCGGCATGGGCGGCGGCGGTCATGGCGGCGGCTTCGGGGGCGGCGGCTTCGGCGGGGGCGGTGGCTTCCACAGCGGTGGCTTCGGGGGCCTCGGCATGGGCGGCGGAGCGATGTCCGGACGCGGGGCCATGGCCGGCGGGTACGCGGGCGGAATGCGGGGTGCGGGCGTGCACAGCGGACCCGTCGCCCGACACGGTTCCGCCGTTCACCACTACGCAGGCCGCCGTCACGTGGGCCGTCGCCGCTATGCGAACGCTTGCGCCCTTGGGTACGTCTACGGCCCCTACGGCACGACTGTTCCGCCCTACTGCGGCGGCACCTACAGCTACGGCTACCCCTACTGACGCCCTGAAAGCCCGTCTGCTGCCCTGCTAACGGCTGCGAGAGGCTCCCCGATGCTCCGCTCCCTGCTTCGCGGCCTGCGAGACTGGCTGCTTGAACTCGCCGTCCGCGCGGCTTTCCGCTGGGCGCTGGGCACGCTCTGTCCAACCTGAACATGGTCAGGTTGGGCTTAATACCAGGAGAAAGTTATGGCTCTGCAGCTTATTGCCGACGCCTTAGTGATCAATGCAATGCTCGTCGTGGGGGTTGCAGACTATCTAACGGAACGGGAAGAGGAAAAGGCTCTCCTGGGCACGCCATCGGAGCCCGAAGCCGTTGAAGCCGTCTCCGGAATGTAGACCGGCATGATCCACAAGCACGACGGATGCCGCACGCTGGCGGTTCCGACCGAGCTGCTGCCCTTCACCGCGGCGCGATGGACGAGGCGATCACGTCGCTTCTAGCGGCCGTTCTCGTCGGCTTCGCAGGCCCCCTCCCCCGTGGAGGGGGCCTTTTTTGCGTTCGGGGGATGCGCGGGCCGGGACTTGGGCCGGCGCCTCGACGCTCTCCGACCCGTCGAACAGGGCGGCTTCGTCCTCCGCCAGATCGGCCGGGCGCTCTCCGCGCAGCTCGGCTAGTGCGCCCAAATCATCCTCGCTCAGAGGGATCGGTTCGCCCACGAATGTCCCGCGCACCGCGCTCTCCTCGCGTTCAGTGGGTAAGCGGGCCGGCCTTCTCCAGCTCGCGTTGAATGCAGGGTCTAATGGCGTGCTCATCATGGCGTCTTGTTGGCGCGACCCTGATCCATACGAACCGCGCAACCGTGGAACCGCGGTCCGTATGGTCCGCGGTTGCTAGGCATTGCGGGCGCGGTAGTCCTCCCACATCCGCACGAACAGGTCGGACATGCTAATATCGCGCTCGGCGGCGTAGGACTTGAACGAGCGGCGCACGTCCGGCGTCACCTGCACGGGGAGCTGAACCTTGCCGCTGCCCGAAGCCTTCTGAAGGTTGGTGCTGGTATCCGTGTCGGTCGGCGGGGCACCCTTGGTGAGCTTGGTCGGGCGGCTCAGGGCGGGCACGGTGACGGAGCTCATGCGGCCTTCTCTTCGTTCGATTGCTGGGATTGGAGCGGGGCAATAAGGCTGGCGAACAGCGCACGGGCGCGCTCGTTCAGGGTCGGGAAGCCGGTTTCGCTGACCGAGAAGCCAACGTCACTCGCGCGACGGTAGGCGACGCGCTCAGGCAGAGAGCCCTTGGCAACCGGATAGCCAGCCTTGGCGATGTACTCACGGGCCTCGGCCGTTTCGGCCTCGCTGTCGCCCGTGCGGGTCAGGGCAAAGATCACCTTGTCGGTCGGCACGCCTGTCTTGCGCAGCTCGTGGGCGAGGCGCACCGACGGTTCGAGGTCATCCAAGGCGCTCCCGGTTGGAATGACGACCAACTGAGCGGCCTTGGCGACCCGGTGGGTGTCGGCCGTTGCGTGCGGTGCCCCGTCCAGCACCATCACGTCAAAATGGTCGGCCTCGGCGATCGCTTTTTCGACGCGCTGGTAGCCCTCCACGCGGATCTCTGGGGTGGTCTGGGCGGCGTGGCGGCGCTGCATCCAGTGAAAGCTGGTGGCCTGCGATACGTCCAGATCAGCGATCTTCACATCCCACGTCGCTCCGTCCATGCGGGCGAACTCGGTCGCGAGTAGGCGCGCAATGGTGCTCTTACCGACCCCGCCCTTCTGCGACACGACTCCGATGATGTAGGCCATGAACGCGCTTCCTCGTTTCGTCGCTGTCTCGGTTCGTAGGTTCCGCGGCAAAGGTTAACGACCGATAAACCGACGTTCCTACGGGCCGCGGGATCGCGGCACCTCTTAAGCCCTGTTCGTCGGTTCGTACGTGGCGCGGAAGCCACGTTGCGCGCTTGCGCGGCAACGCTGGACCTCCCGACCGAGGTCTCTCAGTTTGTAGGTCCATAGGATGCGCGGCACCGAGGAACCTACTCACGTAGGCTGCGCGGCAACGCTGAACCGCGATGCGTATGTCCCGCGGGGCGTGGGTTCGTAGCTCGCGCGGGAACGCTGGATCGCGATGCGTGGGTTCGTAGCTCGCGCGGCAGCGAGGGACCGCGCTCCGTATGTTCCGCGGTGCGTAGGTCCAGAGGTTGCGCGGCAGCGAGGGATCTACACACCGAGCTCTCTCGGTTCGTAGGTCGGTAGGTTGCGCGGCAGCGCGGCCCTTCGTTTACGGCTCGTTTGCAAAGGCGGCGGGTCCGAGCGTAGCGTGGCCGCTTGGCGATTCCGCCAGGAGAAGGAGAGGGCCGCGACGAGGTAAGGCACAGGCCAGACATAGAGCGACCCCCGAAGGCGGGAACCTTCGAGGGTCGGGGTCTCAGATCCGGTGTGCTGACCAACTAGGCACATCCTCTCACAACTGAGTTTGGAGTCAACAGCCCCGTTCGGGCTGAGCGCTCCCGCTTTGCCTGCGCGGCCGACCGAGAGGTTGTGCCGTGAATAAACCCCTATGCCTCCAACTGGAGGCGACCATCGGCCGGGCGCAGGGGACTGCGCTCGATGCGGTGACGCGCGCGCTCTGGGCCGCCCACGCCGCGGGCCAGTGCAGCGACGACGAGGCAACCCGCCTGGACGCGGCGATCCAGGCCCGCAGGCTGCTGGAGCGCGCCACCCCGCGGGGCGCTGGCGGGCAGGGACCGCTTAAGGCGACCCTGACCCGCCGGAAGCTGCAACGCCCGCCCATGCGCAGCGTCGCGGTCGAGCGGCGGCGCCGACTCGCGGCCTCCGGCCCCATGCCCCCGGCGCTGGCGGCGCGGTTCACCACCGGCGAGCTGGCGGTCCTGCGCATCGTCGGGGACGAGGTTCAGGCGCGGGGCTGGTGCGAGCTGTGCCTGGACGCCATCGCAGCGAGGGCAGGGGTCTGCCGGTCCACCGCCCGCAACGCGCTCGCCCAGGCGCGGCGGTTGGGCATGGTCGAGCGCCAGGAGCGGCGGCGCCCTGGGGCCAACTCCCTGACCAACGTGGTGACCATCGTGGACCGCGAGTGGCTGGCGTGGTTGAAGCGGGGAGGGGGGGGTGGGCGCAAAACGCTGCGCCCCACGGATAACAAGAGGTTTACGAAGGGCGGAATCGGCCCGGTCGCGGCCAATAGGGCAGGCCCTATTGGAACGCTGGCATCAAAGGCGGGTAGGTCGCCGTTATGCCCGGCGTTTGCATCGGTGAGCGGGTCGGTAGCGTTCTGTTTGTCAGTCGGGGAGGCGAATACCGCGGAGTGTGGTCCTTGCGACTGATCGCGCGCCGCTGCGTTCGTTAGTAGCCCTGCAAGGCTCCGAGCGCCGTCCGCTGCGCCCGCAAGAGCGTGAGGTGAACCTCGATATCTCGCAGCGCCTGCTCGGCCGCGGCGGTGTCTTGACCATGCCTCATCTGATCCGCGATGCGCGCAAGTTGCGCAATCTGAAATCTCTCCTTCTCGGCGATGTACCGCTTCGTGAGAGCCAGCTCATAGGCGGCCGACCACGTCATGGTACACCTCCATTGCTACGGCCGGTCCGCCACACCCGCGAGCATCACAAGAGCGCCGGCCCAGGCGTGAACATGCCGCTGCATCCGCTGGCCCTCCGTCCGCGCGGGCGAGGATCTTCGTAGCGTTGGTCGCGCATCGCCTCCGGTCGGTTGGCCTGCCGCCATGCACTCGGCGTCATGCCCGCCCAGCGCCGGAAGGCGTGCGTGAAGGCGGCCGGCTCCGAGAAGCTCAGGGTGGCCGAGATCTGTGCGAGGGTCATGCAGGTGTCGGCCAGGAGCTTCTTGGCCACTCGGAACTGAGCCTCGTTGGCAAGGCGCCGGAAGCTCGTGCCCTCGGCCTGCAGGTGTCGGCTCAAGGTGCGGCGGTTCACCAGCCGCAGGCGCGCCACCCCCTCTGCTTTGCAGCGCTGCCGGGTCACCACGGTCTGGAGGTACTCGCGAAGCTTGTCCGTCAGCGAGGACGGCTCTGCGGCCTCAAGCCGGCAGATGCGCTCCTCCACCCTCTGGCGCACTGCCGGATCCGCACCCGCGATCCGCTGCGCCAGGAGTTCTGCTGAAAACACCAGGGAGGCGGTTTCCGCGTCGAACCGGACGGGGGCGTGAAAGAAGCTGACATACGGGCCCGTGTCGCGCGGGGCCGAGCGCGGCAGCAGCGCCTCCAGGGGCGCCCAGTCGGGCCCGCATAGCGCCCGCAGGACATTGGTCACCATGGCGAGCCCGCGTTCCGCGTGATGGGCGGCGCCTTCGGCTTCCGGCTGATGAGGGGCATAGTTGAGGACGACGATGTCGTCGTAGACCCCGAGGCCGACCGCCGCGCCCCGGTTCTGCACGCACAGATGGGTTTCGAGGGCCCGCAGGGCTTCCCCGACCGTGTCCGAGCTGCGTATCAGCCGGCCGAGGAGCCCGAGCGAGGCCAGCGTGGTGCGCTGCCCGACCAGGAGCCCGAGATGGGGGCAGCGCGTGCGGTCGACCGCCAGAGCGATGAGGTGACCGACATCCGTGAACGAGACGAGCCTGTGGCCGCCGTCGAAGAGCCGTGGATCGAGGTCTGCTTCGGTGAGGAGGTCGTCGAGATCGGCCCCGAGTTCGACCAGGACGGCGTGGAGCGCCTGCACGATGTCAAGCTGGATGAAGCCGGCAGGAGGCGCTTTCTCAGCCGCGTCAAAGCCCTCGTCCGCGGCCGCCCCGTTCGGGCCGTCCTTGGTATGTAGCCCGACAGAGGAGAGCATGGCGGTATCCTCCCGCCACCAGATGATCGGATGCAGACAATCGTGCTTGATCAAATGGGACAGGAGAAGTCGTTCTTTGCGCGTGAGCCGCTCTTTGCCTGCCGCTCTACGTTGTGACGTCTCGCAGCGCGGGCGCTGATGCCTCTCGCATGCGGGCAATACGCCCAGGCTTCGGCGTCAGTGCTTTGCGTCTGCCAGGCTGCCGTTGACGAGGGTAAGGTCTGCGCCCGGCGCAGCAGGCGCTTCCCCGTCAAAGATGGCCTTGATGACTTGGGCGACGCTGGCGCCCACGTCCGGCGGTTGGATCGACCGAGCTCGCTGAACAGCCTCTGCCCTCAAGACGTCGGGGTCCACGAGGCCGGCACGCTCCAGCTCGTGCACCAGAAGCGCGTTCATCACCAACCCCGCGATGGCCTGATGTGCCGTCGCCGCCAGGGCCTTTCCAGCCTGCGCTGTACTCTCCGCCTGCATCAGAGCCAGTTCGGTCAGCTGCGCATTGGTGAAGGGGTCGTCGATGTCGCTCATGCCATGCGCCGCGGAAGTGTTGGAGCCTCCATGTGCCGACCGGCAGCGGATCAACGATGGGCCGGCTGAGGAATGGAACCCCCTGCTCATTCTTGCTGTTCCCGCGTGCACTGCCTGATTGGATGAGACGTGGGCATCGGTTGAGCGGCGTTAGAGGCTCGCAAGCAGCACGGGGAGCGGGGCACCAAGCGTCAGATGGATCCTGACAAGCTTTCCAGTGGTCAGCCTCTTACCCGCGTGTTGGCTTGTGAAAGCCGAGGATGCCTCGTCCCATAAAGCCCAGCCTGCGAGCGGCGCCGTACCTCCGCTAAGGTCCACACGGGCAAGCCCTATTGGAACACTGTGCAGGGCCCTGACGGTCTCGTCCTACGCCTGCTGGCGGCCTCGGGAGCCCATGTCCCGTGCGTCCGCGCGGCCCGGTGACGAGCCGCTCCCCCGCAGGAGTTCATCCCGCCGCGTCGCGAGCGCATGGTCGATGTAGCTGACGGCCAAGTGGATCACCGCCGCTTGCTGTTCGTTGATGCTGCCGCGCGCCGCCTCGGTCGCAATTCGTCCGACCGTCTCGTCAACGGTGCCTCGGATCTTGTCGAGTTCAGCCAGCGTGCCGGCCTGCTCAATCGAAGAGATGATTTCCCGCGCTCGCGACAGGATGGCGGGAGCGTCCGGGATTTGCGAGAGACCAAGAAAACGCAGGATGACGGCCAGCACGGAGCCGAGTGCGCCCAGCAGCGCCGGCCCGTACCAGACCCAGTCGCCGTAGCGCTCCATCAACGTGGTCTCCTCGCCATCGTAGAAGACCTTGGCACCAGGATGGACCGGGATGATCGCGTCCTTGTCGGTGCTCGCGGTCTGCACCAGCCTGGCGATGGGAGCGTCAGCGGCCAGCTTTTGACGCTCGTCGAAGAGGTTGCGCGTCAGCTGCGTGATTGTGTCGTCCGAGATGGTCCGGTCCGCAACGAGGTAGGTGGCGACCTCAAGCGTGGTGATGCTTTCCTCCGGCAGGGCTGGCGAGCCACCGAACTGACCGGCCGCGATCTCCCCGGCCTCATAGGCCGGTTCCGCTGCCGCGATGGCCTCGGCCTGATCGATCTCCAGGAAGGACAGGTTCCGGTGGCTTGCGCGGCGCACGGCCGCCCAGTTTTCCCTGACCGTCGGCCCACGGGTGGTGGGCACCACAAACAGGAGTGCGTCGACCTTTCGGTCTCGGATCGCGCTGGTGATCTCGACGGGAACGGGCGGGAGCGGCCTTGTCTCGACGGAGACACGGTAGTGGCGCTGGAGGGTGGTGAGGAGCCGGTCGTTCGCGTTTGGCGGCCCGATGACGCCGAGAACCTTGCCGTTGAGATCGGCAAAGTCGCCGACCCTGGTCTTGTTCGGCGTGACGATCACCACCGGATCCTTGTGCAGGATCGCGACCGCGCGAGCCTTCTCCGAGGCCGCCCCGTCACTGCGGATGACGGCGAGTTGCGCCTCGCCTTTGGCAAGCCGGGCGAGCGCTTCCACCGGGCCGGAGGTCAGGATCACGGACAGGCGAACAGGGGCTCCGTCCGCGGCCAAGGCCCGGCTCCAGGCGGCGACGAGCTTTGCATCGTCAAACTCGGCGGGTCCGACGGCCAGGGTCAGGATCGTCGGCTTCGAGGACTGGTGCCAAGCCGCAAGGGCCAGTCCGCCCGCAAGGCACAAGCCGGCCACGACGATGAGCCAACGCAGGGCCTTGCTCATCGACGGGCTGCCCTCTTCCACGCCTCTCCGAAACGCCTGCCTGTCGCCCAGAAAACCCCAGAGAGCTTGAGCTTACAGGTCTGTATCAGTGGCGCCGATCCATCCGTCGATCGTGCCGATCCATCCTTCGGTCCTGCCGATTCACCTGTCGGTCCATCCTTCGGTTCTGCCGACGCTCCATCCCTAGGGTCTGCGTCTTGATGACCAACCCGTCTGCCACGCCAGACGCTTCAACCGCGGGCCGAGAATTGCTGAGTGGAGCAGCCTTGGCTCCGCTTCCCAGTCCAAGCGCCAGCGCCGCAGCGATAGAGAGCCCGGCAAGTTTCAGATACGACATAGCCCTCTCCTCGACTTATCGCGGTCCTCAGAACTGGTACCGCCATCCCATTCTTGCAGTTTCTGCGTGCCACTGCTTGATCAGACGAGCCGCGGCGGGCAGTCGAATGGGGAGCTCCTTCACGATGCGGTAGCTGAGGCGCTTGGCGAAGGCGCCGTATAGGCGCGGCGGTATAATACATTGCAACGTCATGAGGTCCGCAATGTCCGATCCCGGCTTAGCGCCACATGCATCCCGGCCGTCCCGCCGCTCCCTGCTGGCTCTCGCCGCCTGCGGCGCACTGCCCGGCAGCCTTCTCGGCTGTGCTCTCCCGACACGGCTCGCCGCCGTGCCACGCGGGGGCGCAAGTGCCGCAACGGTGCTCGGCGTGCCGAACGAGCGGTTCTTCCCGACTGAGGCCATCGGCCAGGCCGCGCTCCAGCGGGAATTCGTCGAGGCTGTCCAGCGCCAAATCGCGTCGCGCGGCCTCTCGCTGACCACGCCGCTGCCTGATTTGGACCTGCTCGGCCTCTCGGGCGGCGGTGAGAACGGGGCCTTTGGCGCCGGGCTGCTCAATGGCTGGACCGAGCGTGGCGACCGCCCGAGCTTTTTCCTGGTCACCGGCATCAGCACCGGCGCATTGAGCGCCCCCTTCGCCTTCCTCGGCAGCCCCCGCGACGCGCAACTCAAGAGCGTGTTCACTGACATCACACTGGCGGACGTGATGCTGGAGCGCTTCTACACCGCGGCAATCTTGGACGATGCCATGGCGGACAACAGCCCGCTGTTCCGCACGATTTCTCGCTACCTCGACGAGACGATGCTGGCTGAGATCGCCCGGGCCTATGGCGATGGCCGGCTGCTGCTGGTGGCCACCTCCAATCTGGATGCGCAAACCCCGGTGATCTGGAACATCGGCGCCATCGCGCAGAGCGGCCATGCGAGGGCCTTGGATACGGTGCGGCGGATTCTAGTGGCCTCCGCTGCCATTCCCGGCGCCTTCGCCCCGGTGTTGTTCGACGTGACGCTGAACGGGCAGCCCTTTCAGGAACTGCATGTGGACGGCGGGGCTTTCGCCCAGCTCTTTCTGTATCCTGCCAGCGTCTCGCGGTTCCGCCGCGAGCGGCTGGCGCGCGGGCAGCCGACGGCGCCGGCCCGGGCTTGGGTGATCCGCAACGGCCGGCTGGATCCTGAATGGGCCTCGACGGAGCGTCGGACGCTCGGCATTGTCAGCCGAGCGATCACCGCCATGATCGCCGCCAGCGGCTACAACGACGTGTTGCGCATTTATGCCGCCGCCGAGCGCGACGGGGTGGACTACAACCTCGCTTTCATCGGGTCGGACTTCACGTTGGAGCGCGACAAGCCGTTCGACCCATCCTACATGCGCCCGCTGTACGAATATGGCCGGCAGCGCGCATTGCGTGGCGATGCCTGGGTGAAGCAGCCGCCGATCTGAGACCCATCGAGGCCAGCCAGGGCTCGGGCAACACTGCTACTTGAGAAAAGGCTGATCGTTTCTCGATCATTCCGCCCTTCCATCAACCGGAGCTTGCCAAATCTCGGGCCGTCCAACACTGCTGCGCACTCGCCCCGACGGATGAGCCTGTCGCAAACTTTTCCCGGGCGCGGTTTGTGAGTGAATTACGCTCTGCCGAACCTGAAGCGGCCTCTGCGAATTGGACGCTCCATAACGCCCAACCTGCGAATGGGCCGGGATCGCCCGGCATTTTGATTTCCAGACACACAAACCTAACAGGTTGAAGTGCCTGGGAAACCGTCGTTTTGCCGACAGAGCGTTTCGAGGTGATTGGACCGTCCCATTAGAGCAAGCCCTATTGGAACCCGAGCCGTACATCCGAGCGCTGCAGAAGTTCGATGCGGACAGCATCCGGTCCGTCGATGAAGATCACGCGAAGGCCAGGGCGTACGTCCGTGATCCCCGACACGATCGTGACGTTCCGCCGGCGCAGCTCAACCATGGTGGCCTCGATATCGTCGACGGCGAGGCCGATATGCTCGATGCCCAGATGTGGCGGTTCCGCTGATGGTCCAATCGCCTCAGGGGCCTGCTCGATGAACAGGCTCAAACCGCCAAGGTCGACCGTCACCCGGCTGACGACGGGGAATCCATCGCGACGGATCTCACGGGCGCCGAACGTCTCGACGTAGAAATTCGCGGCTGCGACGGCATCCTTGCTGCGCAGGTGAACATGATCGCAGCGGTAGTTCATTCCTGGGGTCTCCGTGATCCGATCGCTGCTTGTGCGTCGCCAGCGTAGGGTCGAACGCAAACCGGAGCCAGCACGCTCGGCCAAGTCTCGCCGCTCCAACTCCATACAAGCCCTGAGAGCTGTCCCATTGCGCTCGGTGCTCGAGATACCTGCTCTGATCTTGATGACCGACGTGCTCATGAACTCGTCGGTCAAAGCAGCGAGAACGGCTCGCTCCAGGCTCCCCAATGGACGCATGTCAGGCTGATCTGAAAGGAATGCCGAAGCTCTGACCAAAATCCCGAGCGCAGCTGCAGAGCAGGAGCTCGTCCCAGTGCTTGCGAGGCTGATCCAGTGGCTGAGGCCGAGCGGCAATCGCGGACGCCGCTCGACCCCAGGCAGTTCGCCTACTCCGCCAGTTCGCGCATGACCTTGATCAGGTCCGACTTGCCCTCGAAGCCGATGCCCGGCAGCTCGGGCATGACGATATGGCCGTTCTCGACCTTCACGCCGTCTGGGAAGCCGCCGTAGGGCTGGAACAGGTCCGGGTAGCTCTCGTTGCCGCCCAAGCCCAGTCCGGCCGCGATGTTGAGCGACATCTGGTGCCCACCATGCGGGATGCAGCGGGAGGGCGACCAGCCGAACTGATGCAGCACGTCGAGGGTGCGCAGGTACTCCACGAGGCCGTAGGAGAGCGCGCAATCGAACTGCAGGTAGTCGCGGTCCGGGCGCATCCCGCCGTAGCGCAGGAGGTTGCGTGCGTCCTGGTGAGAAAACAGGTTCTCGCCGGTGGCCATCGGGCCTGGGTAGAACTCAGAGATCGCCGCCTGGAGGGCGTAGTCGAGGGGATCGCCGACCTCCTCGTACCAGAACAGCGGGTACTCCCGCAGCATCTTGGCGTAGGCGATGCCCTGCTCAAGGTTGAACCGGCCGTTCACGTCCACCGCGAGCTGCGCCTGGGAGCCAATTTCCTTCAGCACCTCCTCGATGCGGCGCTGGTCCTCATCGATCGATGCGCCGCCGATCTTCATCTTCACCACGTTGTAGCCGCGGTCGAGGTAGCCACGCATCTCGGCGCGCAGCGCGCTGTAGTCCTTGCCCGGGTAGTAGTAGCCACCGGCCGCGTAGACGAAGACCCGCGGGTTGGCCTCGACGCCCTTCTGCTCGGCGAGCAGCCGGAACAGCGGCTTGCCGGCAATCTTCGCGGTGGCGTCCCAGATCGCCATGTCGAGGGTGCCCACCGCCACTGAGCGCTCGCCATGACCGCCGGGCTTCTCGTTCGTCATCATTGCGTCCCACAGCTTGTGTGGGTCGAGGTTGTCGCCGGCCTGGTTGAGGACGCTCTTCGGATCGGCCTCCAAGATGCGGTTCTTGAACCGCTCGCGGATGAGGCCACCCTGGCCGTAGCGGCCGTTCGAGTTGAAGCCGTAGCCAACCACGCGGCGACCGTCGCGCTCGACATCGGTGACAACGGCCACGAGGCTGGCGGTCATCTTCGAGAAGTCGATGTAGGCGTTGCGGATGGGCGATGAGATCGGCTTGGTGATCTCGCAGACGTCAACGATACGCATGGGTGCTCTCCTTGGTTTTGAGCAGGCTGGAAGGGGTGTTGGGGGTGGGTCGTAGCTTACGGCGCGACTGCCGCGGGACGGGGCAGGGCGTGCCCGGCTTCCGTCTCGGGGATGACGTCCTCGGCCGCGACAGCCGCCCGGTTGCGGTAGACTTCTTCGGCCTTGGTGCGGTCGAAGGCGCCTTCCCACTTGGCGACAGCGATGGTGGCGACGGCGTTGCCGATCAGGTTGGTGACTGCTCGCGCCTCGTTCATGAAGCGGTCGACACCGAGCAGCAGCACGAGGCCGGCGACCGGAACGGTGTGGATGCTCGACAGTGTGGCGGCGAGTGTGACGAACCCGGCGCCTGCCACCCCGGCCGATCCCTTCGAGGTCAGGAGCAGGACGCCGAGCACGACGAGCTGGTCGCCAATTCCGAGCGGCGTGTTGGTGGCTTGAGCGACGAAGATCGCCGCCATGGTCAGGTAGATGCAGGTGCCGTCCGCGTTGAAGGTGTAACCGGTCGGCAGGACGAGACCGACCACGGATTTCTCACAACCGAGCCGCTCCAGCTTGGCCATCATGCGGGGCATGACGGCTTCGGTCGAGCAGGTGCCGAAGGTGATGAGGATCTCATCTTTGAAGTAGCTGAGGACCTTGCCGAGCGAGAAGCCGGTCCAGGTGCAGACCGCACCGAGAACGACCACCACGAAGAGGATCGAGGTGACGTAGACGCCGAGCATCAGGTAGGCGAGCGACCAGACTGTGCTGAAGCCGTACTTGCTGATGGTGAAGGCAATGCCGGCGCCAGCGCCGATCGGGGCGAGCCGCATCACCATGGCGACGATGCGAAACAGCGCGTCCAGCAAGCTGTCGATGACGGCGACCACCGGCTTGCCGCGCTCGCCGGCCTGGACGAGAGCGACGCCTAGAAGGACCGAGATCAGGATGATCTGCAGCATGGCGCCCTTGGCGAAGGCGTCCACCATCGTCGTGGGGATGATGTCCATAAGGAAGCCGACGAAGCCGGGCTGCGCCTCTGCCCGCTTCGCATAGCCCGCGATGGCACTCCCATCGACCTGCGAGGCGTCGATGTTCATGCCTGCGCCAGGCTGCATGACGTTGACGACGATCAAGCCTATGACGAGCGCGATGGTCGAAAGCACCTCGAAGTAGATGAGGGCGCGCACGCCGATGCGGCCGACTTCCTTCAAGTTGCCCATCTTGGCGACGCCGACGACGATCGTACCGAAGATGACCGGCGCAAGCAGCATCTTGATCAGCTTGATGAAGCCGTCCGCCAATGGCTGCAGCGTGATACCGACATCGGGCAGAAAATATCCGATCAGGCCGCCAAGTATGATGGCAATAAATACTTGGACATACAGCCGGCTTAGCCAGTCCTTCATGGCAGATTTCCTCCAGTTATTAGCGCTCCGGCGTCGGAACGGAGGGCTCCTCATGCGGGAGCTTGAATACTGACTACTTCTGGACACACCGGATTGGCCAATGCCATGATCGGTTCGCGCTATGCGCGAACGGCATCGGCATGGATCTCGACTGGCTCAAGGACTTCCTCGCGCTGGCGGAGCTGAAAAGCTTCTCGCGGGCGGCGGACATGAGGAACGTGACGCAGCCAGCCTTCAGCCGGCGCATCCGCGCCCTTGAGGATTGGGTCGGCACGCCGCTTTTCGTACGGGGCGCGCAGGGTGCGTGCCTGACGCCCGCCGGCAACCACTTTCAACCGCTGGCGGCCGACATGATACGCGGCCTGGACAGGGCGCGGCGCGATACTCGAGCGGTGGGAGAAAGGGATACGGTCGCGCTGTCCATCGCAGCGACGCACGCACTCTCGTTCACATTCTTCCCCAGTTGGATCCGCCGCCACGTGCGCTTCGAGGCGCTCGGCACCCTCAACCTGATCTCCGACAGCATGGAAGCCTGTGAGCAGATCATGCTCGGTGGCGAGGTGCATTTCCTACTCTGCCACTACCACGCAGAGGCGCCGACACGTTTCGAGCCTAACCGCTTCCAGAGCGTGCAGGTCGGCGACGATGTCCTGGTCCCGGTCTGTGCGCCGGACGCCGAGGGTCGACCAGCATGGCCCCTCCCAGGTGCGCCAGAACAGCCAACGCGGCTTCTCGCCTACAGCCAAGCCTCGGGGCTTGGTCGCATCCTGACCGCTCATCAAGCCGTCAGGACCGAAGCCGTGCATTCGGAAACCGGCTTTACCTCACACCTCGCCGCCACGCTGATGACAATGGCGCGGGAAGGGCACGGCGTCGCTTGGCTACCCCGGACACTGGCGGAAGAAGATCTGTCGCGTGGTCGCCTCGTGCGCGCAGGTCCGGAGCAGTTCGATATCCCGATCGAAATCAGGCTTTTCAGATCGCCCGACTGTCGTAATCACGCGGCCGACGAGCTGTGGTCCGACCTGAGCGACATCAGAGCAGGCGGTCCGCCGCCTTGACTGCGCGCAGACGTGCAGAAACTGACGATTTCAGAGACCCTGGGTAGGCCATGACGATCCTGAGATACCCAGCCTGAAGCACGACGGTGTTCCATAACGCCCAATCGGCGAACCGCAGCTCGGATCAAACCACCGGATCAGGCCTGATAGGCCGAGCCCTATTCGTGTAGCGAGCATTCTGTGCCGCACATCAGGACAAGCCTTCGTTAGGTTCTATTCAGTACCAATGTGCCAGGAGCCCTGGCGCAATCATGCCGCGTCATCCTGGTCAGCGCTCCATGCAGTGGAGCTATGAGCCATCCCCTCATCCGGAAGCTCGAACACGGCGCTGACCTGTCCGAGGTCGAGCGCTCCGCCCTGGAAGGGCTCACGCTCAATCGGCGCTCCGTTCCTGCGCGGCAGGACATCGCGGTCTACGACAACACGGATCGCGTCTTCCTCGTGGTGAGCGGCGTCGCAGGACGCTACAAGACGCTCCTGCAGGGCGGCCGCCGGATCGTCTCCTTCGCGCTGCCGGGCGACCTCTGCCGCATGCACATCTCCGGACCCTCCGCGCGCGACATGCGCCTGGGCGCGCTCACGCCCTGCTCCGTCGTCGACATCCCGCGCGCCAAGCTCACCGAGCTGATCGAGACGCACCCTGGCATTGCCCGCGCGATGCGCTGGCTCACCCTGATGGAGCTGAGCCGGGCCCGCGAGTGGCTGGTGAACGACAGCCGGCCAGCGGACAGGCGCTTGGCCCACCACTTCTGCGAGCTACTGGTCTGCCTGCAGGTGGTGGGGCTTGCAGGCGAGCACAGCTTCCCGTTGGGGATCTCGCAGACGGATCTGGCGGACGCGATGGGCATTTCGCAGGTCCACATCAACCGCGTCCTGCAGGCGCTCCGAGCAGGCGATCTGATCGTCTGGAGCAAGTCCGTGCTGACCATCCCGGACGTGCCGCGGCTGAAAGCCTTCGCCGAGTTCGACCCCGGATACCTGGACCTGCGCCCTGCCAGGGCTGCCTAGTCAGCGATCTGGCTCTCCTCGTGCCCCGCAACGGCCGCTGCCCTGCTCGCCCTGTGAAGCTTGCCGTAAGTGAATGCGGGTAGGAGCTGCAGGCTGGGCAGTGAGCTGCTTGTTTGAGGAGCAGGTGGTGGAGATCACGCTACAGCCGGTGCTGATCGAGACGCAGAGCCGGGACACCGAAGGACGTCTCGCGTTCGTGGACGGGAAGCTTGTAGCGGTCCTGGTGCGCCTGAGCGAGGAGCTTCACGGCGCAGATGGTCTGGCGGGCCAGTGGTGTGTCGAGGCCGGGTTCGGGGCCTGCGCCACCGACGTGCTGTCTGTCTGGTTCGACAGCTTGGAAGCTGCACGCAGCTGGATCGCTGAGCGGATCTCAGCAAGCTCACCGACAGGATGACGACAGAACGCCCGCTCCGCGCAGGGTCGCGGACATGGCGTCGGGCCGCGAGCCCTTCGCTGGCATCGTGCCGAACGCGCGGCGGCTCCGGGGCTAGTCGGCACAGGTCGTCTTATCGATGCTACCATCACAGCAGGCCACCTAGCAGACGGGCGGCCTCGCCCACTCGGCAGGTGGCGGGAACAGCCGAGAGCCGGCGGCTTGGCGAGCATCCAGGCGCGGCCGGCACCCGATTCCGCCGCATAGTCATCGCGTGTAATTCGAGGCACGCGCGAGTCCCCGCGGAGAGCCAATAGACTGGCCCTGAACTGCGAGGCGCCGCGCGGTCCAATTCAGACCTTCCGAACACTTCAAAAAGGGATCTAATTCGGTTCCATAAAGGCTCTTACGCGAAGGGAACCGGGCGCGAGTTATGCGAATTCCGCGACCCCACGCGCGTGAATAGGCTCCACTACATTTTGCCGCTCCGCATCTTCGGTTCTTGCGCTGACCGGCGGTGATTGGCGGATCGGCCGCGGGCTTTGCGATGCCAGCAATTTCCGGAGCGGGGTGGGGGTCAGGGGCTGATGCAAGACAGCCTGTTCAATGACTGGGCTTGTTAACATAGGACAAGATTTCTTGTCGGCGCAGTGGCAGTGCCTCTGACGGTCTCGGGAGCCTGTCCGAATAACAGCGCAATCGCCATTAATGTATGCAGTTATACCTATCCCACATGCACCGCACGAATCTTTTATAACTTGCATCAATATTTCTGCCTTGGTGACCTTATCTCGGAAAAACTAGACCAGCACCTAACGGCGAGATCGAAAAAAGCGTTCCGTTCTCCGATGAGCCGCGACCAAAGGTCCGAGCTCGGTTAGGAAGCGGAAAAACAAGCGCGGATGCTTGCCGCGGCTTAGCTCGTCTGGGACCGACCTCCTGGCTATTGTCAGGTCAGGGAGGGAGACCTCGAAAGGCAGCGATTTTCCATAAACGGCCTTACGCGAAGGGAGGAGGGCGCATTATGCGAACTCGCGCGAGGCTGAGCTCCATCCCGCACGCTCACGTGGTCCTCACAGATTATCTGTGCTGGCCGCAGGAGTGCAGCATCGCCGGGCGCTCTACGACGCTGTTCCTTGCGTACACGCCAGAACAAGCTGTAGCTGCCTCTCCGCTAGGTCTCGGTCTCCAGCACACCAGCCTATGAGCTTTGATGCCCGAAAGCTAACATAAGTCAAACCGCCGCGCTTGATTGAGAATTTTTAATGACCTCTCGAAAAACTATCATATGAGCATGCAGAGTTATGAGGCTATGGCTACTTCTAATGGATGCTTGCTGAGATCATGTTCCTAAGTCTGTCCGTTTTAGTCGCCTCGGCAGTGGTAATTGTGCATATGCTCTGAATTGTTCAGCTATATACTCTGTGGAAGCGGCGAAGTGGGCACCAGCCCAAGCGGCTCCATAATCGAACTTACGCGAAGACAGGCGCGCTGATTATGCGAATTCCGCGCATGCGCGGACGGCTTGGCGAAGGCCAGCAGGGAAACCATCCCGAGCAACGAGGGATTGTCACTCCACACGCCCGCCTCTGCGGGCAGGGAGTTCAGATGAAGAAGCTCGCAATTCTGACCACGCTGGCGCTCGTGTTTGCCGGCCCGGTTCTGGCGCAAGGTCGTCCGCCCAGCAGCTCGTCGGGCGCTGCCGGCAACGCTGAGCAGAACAACAAGCCCAGCTCGAATTCGTCGGGCGGCGGTGGTGGCGGCAGCCAGGGCGGCGGCGGCTAACCGCCCTCTCACAAGTGAGCAGCCCCGCAGCCACATGGCTCGCGGGGCTTTTCTTTGTGGCGTTCCATAGTTCCCCTTACGCGAGCGGGCGGCTCCATAACACCTAATCGGCGAGGAGCCTCAGGAGAGAGTTAGGAACCGTCGATCTCCTACCTTGCCTCGACGGTTGCCTGATCTGCCATCCCGGCAGCCTTTTGCGCCGGCTCCGCTGGTCTCTGGCAGCTGTCGCGCAGGCATGAGCCATGTCGCACCTGCACGATCTGGAACGGCAGCCCAGGACGCCAGCCCTTGTAGTTTGAGTTCCGCACGCCATCTTCAGGCCATCCAATGGGATGGTCAGGAGAGGGTGTGGGATGGCAGGCAATGTGCGACAGCTTCGGCCGAAAGCGCCTGACAGCAAGAAGCTGACGATCAATCTCGGCTTCGTCGATCTCGGCCGTATCGACCTAATGGTCCGCGACGGCTTCTACGCCAACCGTGCCGACTTCATCCGGACCGCCGTGCGCAACCAGCTCGAACGCCAAGGCGACGCCGTCCAACAATCTGTCGCCCGCAAGCAGCTCAACCTCGGCCTGTCTCACTACACCCAGCAGGACTTGGAAGCCGCGAGGGACACTGGCACGCCGCTCCACATCCAGGTCCTCGGCTTCGCCAGCATCGCCAGCGACGTCACGCCCGAGCTCACCCGCGAGGCTATCGCCTCCGTGGAGGTCCTCGGCGCCTTCCACGCCAGCCCGGCGGTGAAGGCGGCACTGGCCGACCGGACCGCCTGACCCGTTCAACCGACCCATTCTCGGAGGAAGCCGGGCATCTCGCACCGGATCATCCGCCTCATTCAGGATCATGACCATGAACGCATTCTCCACCATCGACATGGGTGAGGTGACCCGTCTCACCCGCGCCGGCCAGTTGAAGGAAGCCCTGGCGCTGCTTCAGGGACACCCGGCACCCGCCGAACGGCAAGCCGCCACGGAACAGGGACCGACCCGCACCGGGAGCGGTGCTGCGCCGCGCTCATGGCCAACTATCGACATGGTTGCGCCTTCGGCGCCCGGAGGGGCCTGGACGGCACCGGGCTTCGGAAAGGCCGCGACCGGCGAGGCTCCGATCGAAGAGAAGGGGACCTCCGCACGCCCGAGCCTCTCCGAGACGATACGGACCTTGCGCGAGCGCTTTCCTACGATGGGCACGATGCCCGACCTCGGGGCCGACTTAGGCCTACCGCGGCGTGCCCCGGTGCCGGTGCCGGACGGAGCCCGATACGAGGAACGGACCTTTGCCAACGCTGCAAGCAGCCGGACCTACAAGGTCTATGTCCCGAGCGGCTACACAGGCCAGGCACTGCCTGTCGTCGTCATGCTGCACGGCTGCACCCAGTCGGCGGACGACTTTGCTGCTGGAACCCGGATGAACGAGTTGGCCGAGGAGCTGACCTTCCTGGTGGCCTATCCGGAGCAGCCGCAATCCGCCAACCTGCAGAAGTGCTGGAACTGGTTCAACGCCGCCGAACAGCAGCGCGATGCCGGCGAGCCCTCGCTGATCGCGGGCATCGCGCGTGAGGTCGTCCGGGAGTTCTCGGCGGATCCGACCCGGGTCTATGCCGCAGGGCTGTCGGCCGGCGGCGCTGCTGCGGCGATCATGGCGTCGACCTATCCTGACGTGTTCGCGGCGGTTGGCGTTCACTCGGGGCTTCCGTACGGTGCGGCCAAGGACATGCCGTCGGCCTTCGCTGCCATGAACGGAGGGGGAGCAGCCCAGCCGAGGGGCACGCGCCCCTCGGTCCCGACCATCGTGTTCCACGGCGACGCCGACCGCACCGTCAGCCCGGTCAACGGTGACCATGTCATCGCCCAGGCGGTGCCCAAGGCCGGTTTGCAGAAGACCGTCACCCACGGTGAGACCCCTGGCGGGATGACCTACACCCGAACGACCCAGAGCGACGGCAAGGAGCCGGCGTTCCTGGAGCATTGGGTCCTGCATGGTGCCGGACACGCTTGGTCAGGCGGAAGCTCGAATGGCAGCTACACGGACCCGCGTGGTCCCGATGCAAGCCGGGAGATGATGCGCTTCTTCCTGTCCCACGCGAGCAAGGCCAGCCCGACCCGACACTGATGGGCCACAACCCGCCGGTTCGATCGCATTGTCCCGGCGGCCCCGGTGCAAACCGGATGCCGCCGAGATGGCCCAATCCAATGTCACGGAGCCCCATCCGGACATGGCGTATCAACGGGCCAGAGCAGGGCAGCCCGGCAAGCTCCCCGCAGGCCTGCTGGCGTGGTCAGGATCCAGCGCGATACGAGGGCAGCCCTGACAGTTCGACCCCTCCACGACCTCATCCCGATTTCGGCAGGCGAGCTCGAAAAGCCAAGCGTAAGGATCCGACGCGGACCTCGGGCCTGTCTGTGATCGGCCCGGCAATTGTGCAGTGCGCTCAGCAAGTTAAGCCTTGAGCACAACCTATGACTAAATTCCATCAGAATTTAATTGGATCAAAGTCATCGCTCAGGGGTTGAACGCGAGCATCGCAACACGATCTTTAGTGCGGTGCGGCAATTTCTCATAATTGTTAGGGCGCTTAAGCCAAGTATTTCATTAAACCTACTTGGGTGCGGCAAACGTTATAAAAAATACTGGAAGGAACCCCAAATGGCTGTGAATCAGAACACGAACCACGACAAGCAGAACGACCAGAATGCTCGGAACGCCGAGGCGGCGAAGGCCAACATCGACCGGACCGCTGAGCAGGGCAGGCAGTTTGCTGAGGCCGCTCGCGATGGGGTGAACAAGATGGCCGATCTGCGCGAGCAGGCCACGGACACCACCAAGCGGGTTATGCAGAAGGGCGTCGAGACGGCCTCGCAGCAGGCGCGAGAAGCTGCGGATCGCTTCACCCGCACGCTCGGCTTCACTGGTCAGGACAGCGAGCGCCTTGCTCGTCAGTCCAAGCAGAACATCGAAGCCGTCACGCGCTGCGGCACGGTTTTGACCCAGGCTTTCCAGGATGCCTCACGGAACTGGTTCGAGCTGAGCCAGAAGCAGTTCCGTCGCAATCTCGAGGGCCTCAACAAGCTGACGCACGCCAGGTCGGTTCAGGAATTCACCGCGATCCAGAGTGACTTGGTCCGCGAGAGCCTGCAGCACATGGTTCAGGACAGCAAGGTCATCGCTGAAACGTCGGTCCGTGCCGTTGAGGAGGCCAGCAAGACTTTCTCCAGCGTGGCGCAGCAGAGCCCCACGCTCGTTCGTTAAGGCACGCAGCGCTTGAGCGCTGCACGATCCGAGATCCGTAACAAACCAAGGGCGGTCGCTTCGGCCGCCCTTTTTCTTTGTCTCAGCCGCCCTGGGCTGTCGTTGTCGCTGATCGCGGCATCCCCAAGCCAAACCATGATCTGCTCCAGCGTTTTGAAGCTGTGCTCGACGTCCATGAAGGGCTGCGGCCTTTGTGCGGGCGGAAGGTCTTCCAGCAACTCCGCGCGTTACCGTCTGACGTCGCCATCGGCGCTGATGTCGCGAACCACCCCACCCATGACAGTGCTGTCGAGCAGCAGATCGTAGCTGCCGGCCGCAAGGCGCTGGAGTGTGTAGGGCATCGCAGTCCTGAGCGTGGAAACTCCTAGCCGCTAACGCATGCGCCACGAGTAAGCTGCCCCGGCTTGCTAGCATCGTTCGACATCCCGTCCGGCTGCATGACCTCACGGCATGGCTTTGGCGCGATCCGCCACCCACGCGGGTCGAGCTTCTCGCTGTTGGCCAGAGCCGTCCGCTTCCTTCCGGCAGCCTGCTTTGGACAGTGCCGCTGGCCTCTTTCCCCAGAGTTCTAGCCCTGCAGTATTCGTGCTGGTCACGGATTTGACCCCTCCCCCTGATGCGAGGGGCGGCGCGCGAGCCGGTTCCAGCCCTGCCACTCCCTTGGAGACGATCCGCACCACGTTCGAGAGGTAGCGCCAGCTGGTCTGCTGCCGCTCCTCGACTGTCACGAGGCCCAGCGTCCGCGCCAGCCTAATGGCGTTCTTCACGGTGCTACGCGCCACGCCGGCCAATGCCGCGATGTGGTCGATACACAGGCGGCAATCGCCACGCCGCACCACCTCGGACGACACGACGGCCAGCACGGCGGCCTCTGCCAACGCGAACCTACTCGCGATAGCCAGTGGAAGCCGCCCAGCGGCGTCGTCCATTGGAGGATGTGCGGCCGGGAACCTACGGGCTTCCTAGGGGCTCCAGGCGCGATTGGCGCGATCTTCCGGGTCTCGATGAGGTTCGACAGCGCCTCAGCCTCGACCTCCGACACCTGCCCTGCCCCGAAAGCGCGCCATAGCAGCGCCGCCACGTCGGGCAACTTTATGCGCGGTGCGGCCTCGACCGCCCGCCTCAGCTCGTCAGCGAACATCCTTCACAGCCCTGCTCAGGCCGCGTCAAAGCAGGAGCACGCACAGGGTGCGCACTCGGCAAAAGGCAAACCGCCATTCGGCGGCAGGGCAGGTGCTTCCCCAAGAAGCAGCGTGATCCTGGACGCTGATGGACGTGGGCCCGCTCATAAATCGCCGTCCAAACTAATTTACGTTGCGGTGCAACATTTCGATCAGTGTACTGTTGGTTGAACAGGACGCTCTCTGCAGGCCACTGGGCCGTCACTGCATCGCGGCCCCCATCGGGTCGGATCGCAGGCAGACACGTCGATCAATGGAAACCCATATGCGCCTCGTACTCAGCCTTGCTGCGTCTGCACTTCTGCTCGGCCTCGCCCAACTTCCCGCACGGGCGACTTCCTGTGGCGAGCAGATTGGAACCATTGAGCGTCGCCTCGATAGCGCTGGCGCTGTCCAGGTGGCAGGTCTTCAGGACGGCCATACGATCCACAGCAGCAACTCGCCGAAGGCGCTCTCGGAAGCCCCGACGGGTAGGTTCAGTGACGCCAGCCTGATCCCAACGGCCGCTCGCATTTCCGACGCGCGCCACCTGATCACTCGAGCGATCCAAGAGGACGGCCAGGGTCATCAGCGAGCCTGCGAGGACACCATGACGGAAGCCAAAGGCATGATCGGCGCGCTCCCGTAGGGGCTGCTGACTGCCGCAAGCTCGCTACGACAGATTTCCAAGCCACTATCCTCCCGACGACTGCCGCATCGCGCGGTGCGGAGTAGCCCATGTTCAATCCTTTCTTCAGCGCCATGATGCTCGCCGTCGAAGCCCAGCGCGTGATCGAGCTTCGGCTCGTGCGGATCGCCTGGGGCGGCGCTAAGGCCCAGGCCGAGATGCAGTCGATGGTGTCTGAGAAACTCGACGCCGCCGCCGAGGCCGCGCGGATCCTGATGACCGGCGGCTCGCATGAGGTGGTCATCTCGCGCTACCGCGAGCACGTGGCTGCCAACACGAAGCGCCTGACCGCCGCCTAGCGTGTAACCGCGGCCGTTCACGGAGCAGACTGCCCCGCTTCGGATTGATCCCGCCGGTCAAGAACCATGCCCCCTCACACCCAGGATCACATCATGAGGCGTCGCTCGAACACCCGGACTTGGCTTGTTCCGACCCTGCTCGGGTCAGCCGCAGCGCTTGGCGCATCAGCGCTGTACGCGGCCTCGAAGACACGGCAAGCGGAGCGGCGCACCCCGCCCGTCGGTGACTTCATCACCGTGGAGGGGGTGCGCCTGCACTATGTCGAGCGCGGCCAAGGCGAGCCGCTGGTGCTGATCCACGGCAACGGCACCATGATCCAGGACTTCCTGGTCAGTGGCATCGTCGATGATCTGGCCGAGCGCTACCGCGTCATCATCATCGATCGGCCCGGCTACGGCTACAGCGATCGGCCCAGAGGTCTCTGGACCCCGCGCGCGCATGCCACTTTGTATCAGAAGGCCCTGCAGCAACTCGGCGTCTCACAAGCCGTGGTGCTCGGGCACTCCTGGGGAACGCTGGTCGCGGTCGCCCTCGCCCTGCAGGCCCCGCAACTCGTGCGCAGCCTCGTCCTGGCATCTGGCTACTACTACCCGACGCTTCGGGCCGACGTGATCCTCGCATCGCCGCCGGCGATCCCGGTCATCGGTGACGTGCTGCGCTACACGGTCTCGCCCGTGGTCGGGCGCCTCCTGCTGCCGGGGATGATCAAGGGCATGTTCGCGCCCGCTGAGGTGCCGGAGCGCTTCGACCGCGAGTTCCCAACCGACATGATGCTGCGCCCGTTGCAGCTGCGCGCGTCGGCGGAGGACGCCGCCATGATGACGCCGGTCACCGTCGAGCTTCAAGAACACTACCGGGACCTGACGCTTCCCGTGGTGATCATCACCGGCGCGGACGATCAGATCGCCGATGTGGGCCGACAGTCCGAGCGGCTGCACCATGAGCTGCCCGACAGTGAGTTCATCGCCGTTCCCGGCATGGGCCACATGATCCATCACCTTGCGCCCGACGATGTCATCGCAGCCATCGACCGTGCTTTCGAGAGCGCTCGGGGAAAGAGCGTACTGAAAGCAGCCTAGATCACTGCATGCCGCGCAAGCAGGCCCTGTCGCAAACGCGAATGCGCTGACGTTCACGGCTCGTTAGGCATGCTCGCCCAGCTTAGGTCATCCAGGCCATCGGGATGCGGCAGCGCCATGCCGGGTGTTGAAACACGCCACGGCAAACCGCAAAACGCGCCCGCCCGGCAATTTGCCACGGTACAACCTGACAGGTTTAAGCGGCTGAAAAACGGTCGTTTTCCTGCCATAGCATTTTGCGCCGTTTGGAACGGTCCACTGGGGCAAGCCCTATTGGAACGCAGGGCGGCTCAGACAGCTCTCAGGCGCCGCGTAGCATCTCGGAAGGCTGGAGCCGAGTGGCCCTTGCCACCGGGATGCTCAAGCATCCCCGACCCAGGTCGTCGAGAGGTTGACGCTCGCCGTCAGCACCACCTCGCCGTTCTCGTCCCGGACAATGGCGCCCAGCCGGCTGTGCATGTGCTTGAGCGGGTTCTCCCGGGCGATGTCGCAGAGCACCTGCAGCGCGATCTCACTCACGCGATCCTAGTTGCTGCAGTCCCGGCCGACGTCGTCACGGCTGGAAAACTCCTGGTCGTGGACGTCAAAGAAGTAGCGCGGCATGCGGCGCCTTCCTGGCGGCAGGCGGGAGCGCACGTCTCTCTCTCAGCCGCCGGAGCCCGGGATCAAGAGCAGCGGTGGGCAACCTATCGGATCCGCCCGCATCCGCCCATGGCACCGCATCTAGCGCCGAGCGTCGGCCTCACTCCGTCGCTTGGCGCGGTTCCAGGTGCAGGTAGTTCGGGTTGAAGCCACACGCGAGCTGGAGTGCCTCGAGATCGAGGATCTCCAGCCGTCCCCCCCCGAAGCACGATCAAGTTCCGTTTGCGCAGGTCCTGCAGCACCCGGTTCACATGCACGTTCGTGAGCCCGAGCACGTCCCCAAGCTCGACCTGCGTGAGGGGCAGATCGAAGCTGTTGCCGTCCGCGCAGCCGACGAGCTGCAGGCGCAGCAGCAGCTCGCAGAACAGGTGCGCGATCCGCTGGTCGGCCGGGCGCTGGCCC
>NZ_JBAWTG010000051.1:0-37707 GCF_037106235.1 Methylobacterium nigriterrae
GAGCGGCACGCCACCAGGGTCCGAGTTCAGCTGGCACGGCGCGCCACTTGGCTCCGTTCTGATGGCGCCAGAGGATGGCCGAGACGGTGCAGCGCAGATTCTGTGGCGGCGTCTGGCCCTTCGGCCGGCAGGCTTCCACCAGCGGCTCCAACTCGGCCCATTGCGCGTCCGACAGCGTCGCTCCTCCTCGCTCAGGAGAGGCGAAACGCTCACCGCATCGGGTGGTTCAAGCGATCACAGGCCGTAGAGGGCGAGCCTCAATCCGGATCTGGCGAGATCTACAGGGCTGTCGCCTGATCGATGTTCCCGAAAGAGAAGCCGGAGGTTCTGGAGGAGAGCCACCACACGGCAGTCTTGACCAATCGTTCTCCTGAACGCATCCGCCACTGTCCTGCTGACGGTCCATGCCAACGATCTGCGCGGACAGCCGGGCCGGAAGGACCGATACTGACGATTCTGGAAAGGGTCAGGATTGAGGTGAGGGTTCGATTTCGTGACGAAGGTGGAGAAGGCGTCGGCGAGCGTCGGACTGCGAGGTGCCCGCACGCGCTCAGAGCAGGCCAGCAACGCCGACAGGCGGGCCGCGAGACTGCGAGCGGGACGCCTTTTTGATGGATGAGAAGATTGAGAAGGGGCGAACAGGTTTGGCGTGTCAGGCAGCCCGCGAGAGTTCTCGGCCTTCTCAGCCCAATGACTGCATCGCTTAGCTCACCTGCAATCATCCCGGCTCCGGAACCTAGTCTCCGTCGAAAGCGGGTGCGAACGGTAGCGCTCAGGGAGCAAGGGCTGCGACAGTACATCATCGCCACGGCGTGCCAGTAGGCCGCCTCATCCCCGCCGTGCTGACCAAGCCGGTGCTCGATCCCCCGATGAGCGATCCGAGCAAGCGTTTCGATATGGGCTGGTAGAATCTCAAGCTGAGCCATGGCCTCCTCACATGCACAAGGGCGGATGAGACCAACTGGTCGTTCAGTCGGTTGATCCGGTAGTGCGGCGATGTGGTCCGGGGCTGTGCGGCCCCATCAGGCTGCCGGGTCGGCAGGCTCCCGAGGCTCGGCACGCGTCAATTCGGGCATTGGGTCGCTGTCAGCGGTCGGACCCTGCGAGGGGCCGTCAGCCGAGGAACGCTTCCCTCAAGCACAGCGTTTCTGCGCCGATCCTGACCCGCTCAAGCTTGAGTCGAGGTCATTGGCTTAAAGGAGTTCGCCATGTTGAAATCGCTTGCTTTCGCTCTCGTCGGCTCAACCCTGCTCGCCGGGCAGGTCCTGGCCGAGACAGCGCCTGCTCCGAACAACGGCCAGTTCATCACACAGGAAAAAGCCGGGGAGTGGCGCGCATCGAAGCTGAAGGGCCTGAACGTCTACAACAACAACAACGAGAAGATCGGCGACATCAACGAGCTTCTGGTGGACAGCACCGGCAAGGTCGAGGCTGTCGTGATCGGGGTCGGCGGCTTCCTCGGCATGGGCGAGCACGACGTTGCCGTCCCGTTCAACCAAATCAAGTTCACAAACGAGTCCCGGCGCGAGGCCAAGAAGGACGACGCCAAGAAGAGCCCTGCGGACACGACCGCTTCGACAAGCACCAGCAACACGGCTGCGACGGACGCAAATCGGGCAGCCCCCGACCACGCCGTGCTGAATGCGACCAAGGACCAACTCAAGGCAGCACCGCAGTTCAAGTACGCCCGCTGAGGCACGCACGCTGAAACGCGCAACCATGGCAGGTCGGGCATACAGCCCGGCCTGTTCCCTCGCGTCGGTAAGGCTCAAGCGGCGACCGGAAACTGCACCGTGACAGTGGTGCCCGGCTTGCCATGATCAGTGCCGACCTGATGCGTCCCGCCGAGTTGGGCCACCATCGACCGGATCAGACGCTGACCGAGGCCAGTGCCCGTCGCTGAGGGCGGGCGCTTGGGCGCCATGCCAATCCCATCGTCCGAGACTTGGAGCCGGATGCTCTCGCCTTCGCGGCTGAAGCCCACCGTGACGGTCCCTGAGCGCTCCTCCGGGAAGGCGTAGTTCAGCGCGTTCGTCAGAAGCTCGTTGATGATCAGCCCGACCGCGACGGCCCGCTGTTGCGGAAGGTTGTGGGGCTCGACCTCGGCCCGGATCGCGATAGGGCGAAGCCCGATGGTGCTGACGCGTCAGTCCTCGCAGAGGGCGTCGATGAACGAACGGGTGTTGACCACCGTGATCTCGTCCGAGCGTTGCAGCCGGTCCTGCACGCGAGCGAGCACCTGTATTCGGTGCGCGGTCTCGGCCAGAGCGGCACGAGCCGTCTCGTCCTGAATGGCGCGCTGCTGGAGCTGCACGAGCGCCACCAGCACGGTCAGGTCTTTCTTTACCATGGCTTGTCTCCTAACCGGACCGGCTGGCCGGCTGGAGGAGGACCGTTAGGACAGCCAAAGGGATTGTTGGCCGGAATCAGCCCATTTGCTTTCCGCAGCTGAGCCGAGGAAGCGGACCTTCCGCGCTATGGGTCTGTTGCCTGTGGAGACGAGCGTCGCCCCCAGAGTCCGTGAGCGGATCAGGCAGCACGGCTACGGCGGTGCCGAGTCACGGCAGGATCGGGCGAGCCGTCGTAGCCGGCACCGTGTCGCCGTGCAGAGAGGCGACACCCGACGAAGATGCGTTGATATCAAGGCCGGTGCCCTGTTGAGCCCGCGCCTGTTCTTGACCGATGCCGTCGCTGGCTTACAAGCCGGACATCATTCCCGGACCATCCGCGCCCGTACCTCCGGCAGGCAGGACGGTCGAACGCAGGTGACCCGTCCATGGCTCTGGTGAAGAGGACACGCCTCGCGCCGCAGGGAGACTCGGGCGACGCCGGCGCTGCCGTATCTGGTACCGCGGCGGCGCCTTCGCCTGTAAACGGCGGGCGCTCGCGCGAGCGCACCCGCGCGAGGCGCCAGAAGGCTGCCGAAAGGCTGGCAGCGGCGACCGAGCAGCTCGCGGCCGGCGTGACGGAGGCTTCCTCCGCCGCCGAGGAACTGCGCCGGGCAATGGAGCAGATCGCCAGCGGGGCCGAGGAGGCAGCCGGGGCCGCGCAGGAATCGCTCGCGGCCGTCACCGGCATCGTCGGCCGCTTGACTGAGGCGCGAGAACGCGCGGACACCTCGCGCCAGGGAACGGCGGCGTTCCAGACGCTGCTGGCCGAAGCCGGGGTCCTGATCACCACTTCCGTCACTGCGGTCCAGACCAACGCCGAGCGACAGACCGCGGCAGTCGCACTCATCGACGAGCTCGACCGTGGGGCAGCGAGCATCGGCGAGGTCACCGGCGCGGTCGAGCGGATCTCGGACCAGACCAATCTCCTGGCCCTCAACGCCGCTATCGAGGCGGCCCGGGCGGGCGAGCATGGACGCGGCTTCGCGGTCGTCGCCGATGAGGTCAGGGCGCTCGCCGAAAGCTCCGAGACGAGCGCGGCGGAGGTCCGAACCTTAGCGGCTGCGATCCGCGCCGAGGTCCAAGGCATCAGCGAGGCCATTCGGGTTGCGGCCCGCACGGCGGTCGCGCAGGCCGAGGCTGGGGGACGCGTGACCGCCCGCTTGGAGATTGCCCGCTCTGACCTCGCCATACTGTCGGAGGGAGCTCAGGCGATCCTCGCGGCCGGCGTCGAGGCGGAGACCGCCGTCCGCGAGGCTCATCGTGGCGCCGAACAGATCGCGACCGCGGCTGAGGAGCAGGCCGCAGCGGCCGGCCAAGCTCAGCAGGCGGTGGCCCAACAGACGCAATCTCTCGACCAGGCACAATCGACGGCGCAGGCGCTGGCCAACCTCGCCGAGGATCTAACCGACGGCGGCTCGACCCAGGCGAACGTCGAGGAAATCGCCTCGGCCGCGGAGCAGCTGTCCGCCACCGTGCAAGAGTTGTCCGGCGCAGCCGGCGAGATCCTGGCCGCTATCGACCAGATCAGCCGCGGGACCGGTATCCAGAGTTCCGCCGCGCAGCAGTCCAGCGCTGCGATGGCGCAGGTGGAGCGCAGCGCCGTGCAGACCAAGGCGAACGCGGCGAGGGCGCAGGAGCGTGTCACCGTCGTCGTCGCTTCCCTGAAGGAGGGAGGCGCTGAGGTCAGTGCCCTCGCCGACGGTGTGGCCCGCTCCCTCGAAGAAACCCGCGCTTACCTCGGTCGCGTCGGCGAGTTTGAGAGGAGCAACCGCCGCATCGAGAAGATCGTCGGCTCCATCGCCCTCGTCGCGGTGCAGGTGAACATGCTGGCGGTTAGCGGGTCTGTCGAGGCCGCGCGCGCCGGCGAGGGCGGGCGGGGCTTCGCCGTCGTGTCGAACGATATTCGCGCGCTCGCCCGCGATGCAGCTGAGAATGCCGACCGCATCCGCGACACTGTGCGCGACATCCAGGACGGGGTGGCTGCCGTCCGCCGCGCCCTTGAACAGGTGGTAACCGCCGCTGAGGCGGAGGTGCAGCGCAACCGTACCCTTGTCGCCACACTCGGTGGCGTGGAGGCGGACGTCCTGAGGCTGGAAGCGGGTTACGTCGAGATCACTGTGGGCGCCGATGACATCGTCATCTCTGCCCGCGAGGCGCTCAAGGGGGCCCAGCAGGTCGCCTCCGCCGCGGAGCAAGCCGACCGCGCCTCAAGTGAGGCGGCGACTGCGGCGCGCCAGCAGTCGCGCGGGGCCGAGGATCTCGCCGCTAGTATCGAGGAGATCGCGGCGTTGGCCGACGAACTGCAGGCCGCAGATGCCTGAGGCCGGCGATGCGGGGGACGAACGCTATCTCGTCGTCGCGCTCGGGACGGATGACTTCGCCCTCGACGCGCGCATCGTCCGGGAACTGCTGCACCCGCCGCGGCTAACCCGCGTGCCCGGCGCGCCCCTGGCGCTGGCAGGCCTCGCGAACCTACGCGGCGCGGCGATGCCCGTGCTGGATCTCCGCCGCCTCATGCATCCGGAACGCGAACCCCTGTCGAACGCGACTCGGGTCGTCGTGGTTGAGGTAGGAGAGCCCGTCGGCCTGCTGGTCGACCGCGTGGTCGGGTTCGCGGAAGGCCGACCGGCCGTCAACGGCGACGATGCCACGGGATTCCGACGCCTGAGCCTTGCGGTCGGTACGGAGACGGTCCGGCTTGTGGACCTCGCCGCAGTGGTCGCGAAGGCGTTTCCATCCCGCGCATCCCAAGCGGACGGCGGTACGGGGCGATCCCGCGCCGAGGTAGAGGCTACCATCCGCGTCGAAGCTGAGCGGGTTGCGCTGGTCTCCTTCACGGCGGGCGGCCGATCCTACGCCCTCCCGCTTGAGCGCGTCTCAGAGGTCTTGGCGTTGCCGCCGGACATCGTGCCGGTGCCCCGGGCGGACGCAGCGGCCCTCGGCGTGATCCCGCTTCGCGGCGGCGTGCTGCCGTTGCTGAGCCTTGCCGCCCTGCTCGGCCTCGATGTCGGCGCCTCCGACGGCGACGGCCGCGTCGTGGTGGCGCGGCTCGGCGGAGCCGAGACCGGACTTTTCGTCGACGCCCTCGGCCCCATCCTTAGGCTGCCCGCGGAGGCCGTGGACCCAGTGCCGGCGGCCCTGCGTCGCGGCGGCGCGACTGCCGTAGACGCGATCTGCCGGGCGGAAGCGGACGGAACACTAGTCTCGGTGTTGTCAGCGGACCGCCTGCTGGAGGGAACGACTGTGAACGCCACGCACGAACGAACCGCAGAGGTCGCACGTTCGGACACCGGCGCGGCGACGGAGCAGTTCGTGGTGTTCGATCTCGCGGGCGAGAGCTACGGCCTGTCGGTCGCCTCCGTACGCGAGGTGCTGCGCGTGCCGGAAGCAATGGCGCGGCTGCCGCGGTCTCCGGACTTCGTCGCCGGAGTCATCGGCGTGCGCGGCACCGTGCTGGCCGTCATCGACCAGCGTCGACGCTTTGCCCTGCCGCCCGGTGAGGCCGATGCGCGGCGGCGCATAGTTGTGCTCGACCTAGGCGGAGCTACGGCCGGCCTGCTCGTCGATGGCGTCTCGCGATTGGTCCGTCTCCCCATCACCGCAATCCGTCCGGCGCCTGGGTTCTCGGAGGAGGCCGGCGCCGCGGTCGCCAGCGTCGCCAGCCTGGACGATGGCGGCCTGCTGCCCATCGTCGACGCGCATGGCCTGCTCGTGGGCACGGAGAAGGCCCTGCGTTCTTTGGCCAAGCGGACCGGAAACCGGGAGCCGACGGACCCCGCGGCATGATCCGACTGCTGGTCGTCGATGACTCGGCACTGATGCGCAAGCTTCTCGGCGGCGTCTTCGCCGCAGAGGGGGACTTCGAGGTCGCGTTCGCTCGAGACGGCGAAGAAGCCCTGGCCGAGCACGCCCGATTCCACCCCGACGTGGTCACACTCGACGTCAACATGCCGAGTCTCGACGGCCTCGGCTGTCTCGACCGCATCATGCTCGACAGGCCCACGCCCGTGGTGATGGTATCGTCCCTTACCGCGGAAGGGGCCGAGATTACTCTCGACGCGATGGAACGGGGAGCCATCGACTTCGTGGTGAAGCCGGGCGGCGCCCTCTCGCTGGAGATGGATCGTCTCGGTCCGTTGATCGTTCAGAAGGTGCGCGCCGCCGCCCGCGCCCGCCTGCGCCCGACCCTGCGTCTCGCCGAGCGTGTGCGTGCCCTGTCCGGCGGATCGGGCGGCGAGCCGGCCAGGCGTTCCCAAAAGCCGGCGCGACTGGAGGCGGCCAAACCTAAGCCCAAATCCGCGACTCCGGGCACGGTGGAAGGCATCGTCCTGGTCGGAACGTCCACGGGCGGACCGCCGGCCCTGGACGCCCTCCTCTCAAGGCTTCCGGCCGACTTCCCGTGGCCGGTGGTGGTCGCCCAGCACATGCCGGGCAGCTTCACCGGGCCGCTGGCGCGGCGCCTCGACGGCCTATGCGCCCTGCCCGTGCAGGAAGCGTCGCGGCCGATGCCGCTGAGGTCGGGCAACGTCTACATCGGGCGGGGCGACGCTGACGTGACGCTCGCGCGCCGTCCGTCCGGGTTGGTCGTGCAGCCGGTGCCGGCGCACGCCGATTACCTCTGGCACCCGAGTGTCGACCGTCTCGTCATGAGCGCCTTCGACCTCGTCGAACCGGCGCGCCTCGTCGGCGTGCTCATGACCGGGATGGGCCGTGACGGAGCGTCAGCCATGACAGAGATGCGGGCCCTTGGAGGCCGCACGATCGCCGAGAGCGAGGAGACAGCAGTGGTGTGGGGCATGCCGGGCGAGCTGGTCCGGGCCGGGGGCGCCAGCGTGGTCGCCCCGCTCGAAGCCATCGCCGACGCGCTCCTCGACATGGTGCCTTGATGCCGCTCGTCCGTCCCCATCCTCCACACCCGACCAGATCTGCCGCCACGCCGGTCGTTGGCCGCTCCGAAACGGCCGATGAGCTCGGCGCCGCCCTCGGAACGGAGAGCGACCCGCGCGCCCGAGAGGCCCTTCTCGCCGCCCTGCTGGCCATCGCCGACGATGCCGCGGCCGCAGCGCTGGCCCGGCACCTGCGCTCGGAGAACGCCGGCTTGCGCAACGCCTGCATTGAGGCCTTGCAGGCGATGCCGTTCGCGGCGTTCTCGGTGCTGCCGGCCCTGCTGGCCGATGCGGACCCGGACGTTCGGCTGCTCGCGACGGAGATCGCGCGGGCGCAGCCGACCGAAACGGCGAACGCCTTGCTTGCGGCGTTGCTCGCCGGTGAGGCGCACCCGAACGTCTGCGGAGCGGCGGTGGAGGTGCTCGCGGAGGTCGGCACGGCCGAGGCGGTACCGGCTCTAAGGGCGGCGAGGGCCCGCTTCGCGAAGGAGGCCTTCCTGCCGATGGCCATCGACACCGTCCTGGCCCGCCTCGCTTCCGGGCATTGAGCGCGTGGCGGACACTCCATCACCGGTTACGGAGGCCGATTACGCGCGCTTTTGCGAGTTCTTCTACCGGCGCACCGGCATCCTGTTCACGCCGTCCAAGCGCTACTTCGTCGACCGGCGCCTGGCCGAGCGCATGCGAGCGACCGCGTCCCGCTCGTTCGCGGTGTACCTGGCCAAGCTCCGGGCAGACGCGGGCGGCGAGGTGGAGAACCTCATTAACGCCTTCACCATCAACGAGACGTACTTCTACCGCGAGGACCACCAGCTCCGCTGCCTGACGGCGTCGCTTCTGCCGGAAGTCGTCGCCGGCAAGCCTTCGAACGCGACCGTCCGAATTTGGTCGATGCCGTGCTCCACCGGCGAGGAGCCCTACTCGGTCGCGATCTGGCTCCTGGAAAATTGGGCGGAAGTCGACCGGTACGACGTCGAGATCGTGGGCTCAGACATCGACACCCGGGCGCTCGTCGCCGCCGAGGAGGGGGCGTACGGCGAACGCGCCCTGATGCGACTGGCCCCGGACCTCGTCGCCCGCTACTTCACCCGCGAGGAGACGCGGCTCGGTCCCTCATGGCGCATCAGCGCGGACTTGCGCGCCTCGGTGCGCTTCACTCCCTGCAACCTGACGGACGCGGCGAACATGGCGGCCCAGGGCTGGTTCGATGTCGTGTTCTGCCGCAACGTCCTGATCTACTTCGACGACGCCTCTCGACGGCTCGCGGCGGACAACATCTACGACGCCCTCTTGCCGGGCGGCTTCGTGTGCCTCGGCCATACCGAAAGCATGAGCCGTATTTCCCCGTTGTTCAGGGTCTGTCGCTACGACGATGCTATCGTGTATCGACGGCCGCGCGAGGGCGAGCATGTCTGAGACCGGTCCGGTTTCTGCCGATAGGCCGCGCGTGCTCGTTGTCGACGACGCGAGCCTCGTCCGGATGTACTATCGCGGCACACTGGAGCGTGCGGGTTTCGCCGTGGACGAGGCGCTGAACGGCATCGAGGCGCTGGAGCGGGTGCTGACGTCGACTTACGACCTTCTGATTGTTGACGTGAACATGCCGAAGATGGACGGTTTCAGCTTCCTGCGCGCCCTGCGCAGCCGCGAGCCTACGCTCCGCTCCATACCCGTCCTAATGACGAGCACGGAATCCAGCGAGGGCGACCGGGAGAGCGCGCGGGCCGCGGGCGCCAACTTCTACCTAGTGAAGCCGCTGTCCGAGGACGTGCTGGTCGCGCACGCGAAGGCGCTGGCGGGACGGCGTCCGTGAATGAGCTCCTCGAACAGTTCCTGGTGGAGACGCGCGAGCTCGTGCAGTCCGCGACGGACGACCTATTAGCCCTGGAAGCGGCTCCCGAAGATGCGGAGGCGGTGAACCGGGCGTTCCGCGCCTTCCACACGCTGAAAGGTTCGGTGGGGCTGTTCGATTACTCACCGTGGTTCGCGCTCCTGCATGCCGCCGAGGATGGCCTGTCCGCGGCGCGCGCGGGGACGCTCGCGGTGGACGCCGTCCTGATCGACTTGTCGCTGGAGACCCTTGACGCGACCACGCGCTGGGCCGACGCCATCGAGACGACCGGGCGACTCCCGGACGCCGCCACTGCCGAGGGCACCACGCTTGCCGGCCGCTATCGGGCCCTCCTCGCACGAGGGACGAAATCTTCGACTGGAGGCAGGACTGAACGTCCCGACTGGGCAGAGCGCCTCGTCGCCACGCCCCGGGCCGCAGCAGCCGGGGGTACCTTGACCGCGGTGCGCTACCATCCTCGCGGCGATTGTTTTTTCTCCGGAGATGACCCTCTTGGGTTGGTCCGGAAGGTTCCCGGACTGCTGACCCTGTCGGTCGAAGCCGCCGCGCCCTGGTTCGCGGCGGAAGAGTTCGACGTCTATGACTGTAACCTCGTCGTGACGCTGCTCTCGGACGCGCCGCGGGCGGAGGTCGACGCTATCTTCCAGCTCGTCGCGGATCAGGTCACGACTCTCGAAATCTCTGCGGCCTCTGTGGAGGAGTCTGCGTCGGGAAAGACGAGGACGGTGGACGCGGCTGGGCCGGCCATGGGGCCGGTCGCAGCCGCGGTCCTCGCCGAACAGGTCAAGGTGCTCGCAACTCCAGCCGATGCCGACACCGTCGCCGGGCGTTCCGAGGCTTGCGCGCGGGCGGCGGCGAATGTCCTGCGCTCAGACGGTCGCCAGGAGGATGCCGATCGCTTCGGTCAGGTACTCCAACGCAGCCCCGACGCGGTTCGAGAACTCATCGAAGTCATCTTGGCGGGTTCGGTAACCGCGGTCGGTTCGGTAGTCCCAGCGAAGGCCTATGAAGCCTCCGAAATACGTGAGGAAACAACCTCCGGTGAGGCCCGAACCTTGAGAGTCGACTCGGTGCGTGTCGACGCCGTCGTCGCCCTGGTCGGTGAACTCGTCGTCGCGCGCAATGCGCTCAGCCATGTCGCGGATCGGGCCGCTGCCGGTGAGGATCCGCTTTCGGTGGTGCGCGCGATCCGGGACGCTGACGCCACCATCGGTCGCCTCGCCACGGCGGTGCACCGGAGTGCGGTGAGCCTTAGGCTCACGCCGCTTTCCCAGGTGTTCCGCCGCTTCGCGCGTCCGGTGCGCGAGGCGGCCCGCAACCTCGGCAGGGAGATCGAACTCGACGTGCGCGGCGAGGACACGGAAGCCGATAAGGCGGTCGTCGACAGCCTTTTCGAGCCGCTCCTGCACGTGGTGCGTAACGCCGTCGATCACGGGCTTGAGGACGCAGGGACGCGCCGACGCGCGGGGAAGCCGGCTGCCGGCCGCATCCGCATCCTGGCAGAGCCGGACGCGGACGGCATCCTCGTATCGGTCTCCGACGACGGGCGGGGCATCGATCCTGCCTTCATCCGCCGCCGGGCCATCGAGCGCGGCCTGCGTTCGGCCGAGGCTGCGGCCGCCCTTGACGATGCCGCGGTGACCGACCTGATCTTCGCGCCCGGCTTCTCGACTTCCGAGAGCGTCAGCGCCCTGTCCGGTCGCGGCGTCGGCATGGATGTGGTCCGGGCCGCCGCGGAGCGCATGGGAGGCCAGGTCTCCGTCGAAAGCCGGGTCGGTCATGGGACCACGGTCCGCCTCCACCTGCCACAAGCCGTCGCGCTCGCCCGCCTCATGGTCGTCGAGTCGGGCGGTGACCCCTATGGGGTCGCGATGGATGGTGTCTCCGAGGTCGTTCGGCGGCCTCGCTCCGGCATCCACGCGGTGGATGGAGGAGCGGCGACCGTACTGCGGGGCAGAACGCTGCCGGTATTCCCACTCGCAGACCTGCTTGGATATAGAGATCGTTCCGTCTTGGCCCGGCAGGCAACGGAGGCGCTGCTCCTCGTCGTCCGCGCGGGCGGCGAGAGCGTCGCCCTGGAGGTCGACCGGCTCGCCGACCGGATCGACGCCGTGGTACGGCCTCCGAGCGGTCTCGTCGGTGCCGTGCCGGGAGTGAGCGGCACCACCATCCTCGGCGATGGTGGCGTGTTGCTCGTTCTCGATCCGACAGCCCTGCTCTCGGAGGTCCTGATCGGCGAAGGGCGCGGTCCGGGAACGAAACCATGACTGTGATCCGCGGCAGGGACGCGGCTCCTGGGACGCCGATCCGCTTGGAGGGGGTCTGCCCAGTCGAGGACGCCGAGGCGCTTGCCTCCCTCATCCTCGAAGATCCGACCGCGCCGGTGGATTGGTCCGCCTGCACGCGCATACACACCGCAGTGTACCAAGTCCTGCTGCGGTTCAGGCCCTCCGTCGTCGGCGCCTGCGGTGACCCGTTCGTCGACCGGTGGCTCGCGGCGCCATCGTCCAGGGACGAGTAGCTCGGCGGGAACTGTTTGCCGTAAGATGGTCCTGGCGCGTATAGGCTGGATCATCGCGCGGCTACGGCCAGCGACCCTCGTGAGCCGCACGCCGATGCCAACCACAGCCCTGATCGTCGACGACAGCAAGCTCGCCCGCCTGGTCGTCGCCAAGCTCCTACGCCAACTCAAGCCGGACTGGGATGTGGCCGAGGCCGCCAACGCCGAGGCGGCGCTCGCTTTGGTCGAGGAGCGTCAGGTTGATGTGGCTCTCATCGACTTCAACATGCCCGGCAAGGACGGTCTTGAACTGGCCGCCACCCTGCGCGCCGCAAGGCCGGCCATGCCCATCGCAGTGGTCTCGGCCAACATCCAGGACGAGATCATTGCCCGCGCCCGGAGTGTCGACGCCACCTTCCTGCCGAAGCCGCTGACCGACGAGACGCTGGCCGGCTTCCTGTCCGGCGCCTCGCTCAGGCTGCGCAGGGCCGCATCGTGACGGCTGCCACCGCCGACCTCACGGAACTGCAGCGCGACGCCTTCACCGAACTCGTGAACATCGGCGTCAGCCGGGCCGCCGCGAGCCTGCGCAAGATGATCGGCGTCCAGGTTCTCCTGTCCGTCCCGTCGGTCGAGATTGTGAGCCAAGCGCAGGCCGCGCGCATGATCGGCGAGCGGGAGGCGTCCGAACTCGTTGTCGTGCACCAGGATTTCACCGGCGCCTTCTCTGGTCGGGCGCTCCTGATCTTCCCGCAAGAGAACGGGCGCGAGCTCGTCCGCGCAGTTATGGGTGAGGAACTCTCGGCAGAAGAGGCCGCCGAGATGGAGGACGAGGCGCTCACGGAGACCGGCAACGTCATCCTGAACGGCTGCCTCGCCACGATGGCGAACATGCTGCAGCGCACGCTCAATATGTCGCTGCCCGAGATCATGCGTGGCGACGGACACCGGATCTTCCAGCCGGCCTCGGGCCCCGCCGCGGACGCGCTGGTCCTGTTCCTCTACATCAACTTCTCGGTGCGCGAGCGCGACATCCGCGGGTACATCGCGATGCTGATGGACCTTCCTTCGCTTGAGAACCTGAAGGTCCTGATCGACGACTTCGTCGAACGCGCCATAGGTGAGACAGAAGCGTGACTGATCCGACGGGGCTCGGGAACTCTGACGAGCAAGGCCACGGCGAGCGCCGGTCGCTGGACCGGGCAGTGGCGGAGATGCGCCGTCACGCGGGTCCGTTCGTCGCTGCCCTGGAGCGTACCCGGCAACCGATGGTCGTCACCGACCCACGCCTGCCGGACAATCCCATCGTCTTCGCCAACCGCGCCTTCCTCGCGCTGACCGGATACGAGGCCACCGAGGTGCTCGGGCGCAACTGCCGCTTCCTGCAGGGTCCCGGGACGGACCCTGCCGCGGTGGCTCGGCTGCGCACTGCCGTGGGGGAGCGGCGCGAGGTCAAGATCTCGCTTCTGAACTACCGCAAGGACGGCAGCACGTTCTGGAACGAGCTCAATCTCAGCCCCGTCCTCGACGAGCGCGGTACCCTTATCAACTTCTTCGCCTCCCAGGTGGACGTCACGCACGCTCACTTAGGAGAGGCCGCCCAGGGCAGGCTGGCCAGCATTGAGCGACGCCTCACGGACGCGCAGCGACAACTGAAGATTACCCTGACGGCCGCGGGTGTCGCAGGGACCTGGGATTGGGACATCCTGGGCAAGCGCCTCCATGTTGATGACCGGTTCGCCCTGCTCAATGGCATTGAGCCGCCCGTCGAAGAGGGGGCTGGACTACCGATCGGCGCCTTCTTCAATCGCATCCATCCCCAAGACCGTACCCGGGTGCGCATCGCGGTCAGCGGCATCCTCAACGGGGCCGAGGTCTTCGACAGAGAGTACCGCCTTCTGGCGCCCGATGGCGCGATCCATTGGGTCCACGCTCGCGGGCGCAGCGTGTACAGTGGTGACGGCGCGCCCGCCCGTTTCACCGGCGTGCTGGTTGACGTGACCGAGCAGAAGCGGATCGAGGAGCGTTTACGCATCGCTCAGACCGCTGGCCGCATCGGCACGTTCGAGTACGTGCCCGGCTTCGCGACGGTCGAGGTCTCCCCCCAATTCTGCAGCCTCCTCGGCATCGTGCCGACGGAGACGCTGGCGGTCAGCTCCGTGAACGCCCTCGTTGTCGACGGTGGGACCCTGCTTGATCTCAACCTGGTTGAGAGCGGCGAGCTCCCCTACGCCGAGATGCGCGTGCGGTTGGCGGACACCGGAGAAACGCGGTGGCTGGCCCGGCGCGGCGAGGCCGTGCGCGACGATGCCTCGGCCGAGCTCCGGCACGTCGGCGTGGTCTATGATGTCACCGCGACCAAGGCATCCGAAGTCAAGCTCCGGGAACTGAACGACACGCTCGAATCCCGCGTCCGCGAGGCCATAGCCGAGCGCGAGCAGGCCGAGGAGCAGCTGCGCCAGTCCCAGAAGATGGAGGCAGTCGGGCAACTCACGGGCGGCATCGCCCACGACTTCAACAACCTGCTCACCGGCATCGTCGGATCGCTCGACCTGATGCAGACTCGCATCAACGAGGGCCGGACCGAGAACCTGACACGCTACGCCGGCCTCGCCATGGCCTCGGCGCAGCGTGCTGCCGCTCTTACCCACCGCCTGCTCGCCTTCTCACGCAGGCAGCCTCTGGAGGCCAGGCCGGTCGACGTGAATCGGCTCGTGAGTTCGATGGACGACCTGCTGCGCCGCACGTTGGGAGAGCGGGTGCGTCTGGAGGTAGTCGTCGCCGGTGGCCTATGGCTGACGCTGTGCGACCCGAACCAGCTTGAGAACGCCGTCCTAAACTTGGCCATCAACGCGCGTGACGCGATGTCTGAAGGAGGTAGGCTCACCATCGAGACGGCGAACGCCTTCCTAGATGATGCCTACGTGGCGCGTGAGATTGGCGTACGGGCCGGTCAGTATGTCTGTGTCGGCGTCACCGATACCGGTACAGGCATGCCGCCTGACGTCGTCGCCAAGGCGTTTGACCCGTTCTTCACGACGAAGCCCATCGGCCAGGGCACCGGTTTGGGCCTCTCTATGATCTATGGCTTCGCCAAGCAGTCGGAGGGCAACGTCAAGATCTACTCGGAGGCGGGGCGCGGCACGACGGTGAAGCTCTACCTGCCGCGCTACTGGGGCGAGGCCGAGGAGGCCGTCACGGCGGGTGGGGAGGCGCCCAGGGCCGAGCACGGCGAGACGGTGCTCGTGGTCGAGGACGACGATACGGTGCGCTCGCTCGTCGTGGAGGTTCTGAACGAGCTCGGCTACCGGACGCTTGAAGCCACTGACGGCACCGCGGGGCTACGCATCCTCCAGTCGGACGTGTGCATAGATCTCCTCGTCACCGACGTCGGCCTACCTGGGCTGAACGGGCGGCAACTCGCCGAGCAAGCGCGGGTTACGCGCTCCGGGCTGAAGATCCTGTTCATGACGGGCTACGCGGAGAACGCCGCCTTTGGTAACGGGCATCTCGACCCGGGCATGCAGATGATCACCAAGCCATTCCCAGTCGAGGGGTTAGCGACCAAGATCCGGTCGATCATCGAGGACTGATGGCGTGGCGCATTTGCCTAACGTGGAGAGTATTCGCGCAGCTCCCGCACACGCCCCGGTCAGCCGGCGCGTCGGCCGTAGCGGCCATCCAGCTGGGCCTCGAAGTACCACCCGAGCGAGGCCCGGACGACCATCGAGCAAAAGTCCCCTCGGAATCCGTCTTCCGCCGTTACGATCCGCCACCCGGTGACACAAAAACTTTCGCTGCCGGAGCGTCCGCTTCCGAGTTGCCGCCGGGTATGGCTGAACGGCAGAAATGGGCGCAAAGCCGAAGGTCTTCTTTTCGACGGCCCAACTTCTCCTACTGGCGCATAGTGACCCGACCGGCTGGCTTTGGACCGGGCTGATTGAGAGGATCAGCCCGGACCGGAGGGGCCGAGGATGAAGCGAGGTCAGAAGACGAGCGCGGAGCAGGTGGTGCTCAAGCTGCGCCAGATCGAGGTGCAGACGGCACAGGGCAAGAGCTTGGCGCTCGCGTGTAAGGAGGCGGCGATCTCCGAGCAGAGCTATCGCGCCGAGTGCCTACGCCAGAAGATATTCTACTCGCTGAAAGAAGCGCAGACCGTGATCGGTCTTTGACAGAACACCTACAACCGCGTGAGGTCGCATTCGTCGCTGGACTACCGGCCGCCCGCGCCCGTCACCGTCCCGGATCTAGCCTACCGACTACCCATGGTCACCGCCATGCAGTAGCCTATCACCTAGCCCGGTCCAGAATACCGGTCAGGTCAGTAAGACGGGGCTCGGCATCGCGGGGACATCATGGCGAGGATCCGCGCTCCACGATGACTTTTCCGAGCACGCGCTGCCGACTCCCAAGCTGCCCAAGCATTAAGCAGAGAGTGCCTCATCACTCGCCTCTCAACAACGCCTTCTCGCCTAAGAGTAGCTTGGCAATAGAGCAACGAAACAGGTTATAGCGAAGGCTCAGAGCGCATAAGCCCAGAGTGCATGGGCAGGCCTATGGGCGCATTTCTTGCATCATAATCCCAGCTCCGCAGTCGGGCTGCTTCCGAGCATATTCGTGGAAGCGCCATATACGAACCGACACCGGCGATTTTGGAGTGACTTCTATGAAGTTCATCATCGCCATTATCCAGCCCTTCAAATTGGAAGACGTGCGTGAGGCGCTCAATGCCGTTGGCGTTGGTGGCATGACGGTCACCGAGGTGAAGGGGTATGGCCATCAGAGAGGCCATACTGAAATTTATCGCGGCGCAGAGTACGAAGTAAAATTCGTACCAAAGGTGAAAATCGAAGTGGCGCTGCCTGAAGACCGGGCGGATGCAGCGATACGGGCTATTGCTGAGACCGCAAGAACCGGAAAGATCGGGGATGGCAAGGTCTTCGCTTTCGACATCGGTCGTGCAATGCGTATTCGAACTGGTGAGATGGACGAGACAGCGATTTGATCGCGTTCATTTTTCAATTGGTCGGAGATGCGTCATGATTGAGATGAAACTTTACACGAAACCCATCAAATCATTGTGTGGCCTCGGCCGGTGGGGCCTCTGCATCAACTGCCTTTTCCTTGGAGCAGCGCTGGCCGAAACACCCCCCGCCGCGCCATCATCTCCGTCGCTGTGCGATGCGAAGACATTGCAAGCTTGCACGCCGAATCCTGGCGATACCGCTTGGATGCTCACAGCGACGGCGCTCGTCCTCTTGATGACTATTCCCGGCCTCGGGTTGTTCTATGGCGGCATGGTCCGCAAGAAGAATGTTGGTGACACAGTCATCACGAGCTTTGCGATCACGTGCCTCGTAACTCTTCTGTTCGCCGCGTTAACTTACAGCCTCAGCTTTCGGCCAGGCACGCCGTTCATTGGCGGCCTCGATCGTGTCTTTCTCCAGGGAATCTTGAGCGAGACTGCCACGGGCATCGGCAATCCCAACCCGCTTGCCCCGACGATCCCCGAGACGGTGTATATCTGCTTCCAGATGACATTCGCCATCATCACCCCGGCCCTCATTGCTGGAGCCGTGGTCGAGCGCATGAAGTTTTCGGCGATGCTGGCGTTCATCGCCCTCTGGGCGGCGGCGGTTTATACTCCGGTCGCACATTGGGTCTGGGGACCGGACGGCTTTCTCAGCAACGCGAACGAAGCAGCTTGGGTGAAGGTTCTCGATTTCGCCGGCGGCACGGTGGTGCACATTAACGCGGGCGTAGCCGGCCTGATGTGCGCCCTGATGCTCGGCAAGCGCAAAGATACCGGGCCAGCCCACAATGTTGTGCTGACCTTCATCGGAGCCTCCCTCCTGTGGGTGGGCTGGTTCGGCTTTAATGCGGGCTCGGCGGTCAGCGCCGGCCTTCAGGCCGGCATGGCTATGCTGGTGACCCAGATTGCGACCGCCGTCGCGGGGCTCACGTGGATGGGTCTCGAATGGACACACAGGGGACGACCGACCACGATTGGCATCTGCTCGGGCGCGGTGGCGGGGCTCGTTGCCATCACGCCGGCTTCAGGTTTCGTCGGCCCCGCAGGCTCGATGGTGATCGGCCTAGGGGCTGGCCTCTTCTGTTACCTGGCCGTGACCGAGCTGAAGGCGCGGCTGCATTACGACGATGCACTCGACTGCTTCGGCATTCATGCGATCGGAGGAGTGGTGGGAGCGATCCTCGTTGGCGTCTTCGCAGCGAGCCAATATGGCGGCACGCCCGGCTTGATCGAGGGCAATCCAGGTCAGGTAGTGAACCAGCTGATTGGGGTCGGCACCGTCGTGCTGTATGACGCGGTCGTGTCCGTCATCATCCTCAAGCTAATCGACGCGACGATTGGTCTGCGAGTGAGCGACCAGATCGAACTCGAAGGGCTCGATTTGGCACTTCACGGCGAGGTGGTGCAATAGGCGGTCGTCTCCGGCTTTTCCGAACAAGGCGAACGTGATCGCCTTCTACGAGCTGATGTTCAACGAGTGCCGGCCGCGTGAGGCCATCGGGCGCTACGTCGGCGAGGAGTACATCCAGCACAACCCGCATGTGGCGATCGGCCAGGCCGGCTTCATCGCCTACTTCGAGCGCATGGCGCGCGAATGGCCGGGCAAGCGGGTCGAGGTAAAACGGGCGGTTGCCGAGGGCGATCTGGTCGTGCTGCACTGCTTCCAGCACTGGCCAGGCAGCCACGACTACGCGGCCATGGACATCTTCCGGCTCGACGATGATGGGAAGATCGTCGAGCATTGGGACGTGCTGCAGGTCCTGCCCGAGACCTCCGCCAACCCGAACGGGATATTTTGAGCGGCGGGCAGCTCGTTTACGCGCCTCGCTGGTTCACCTGGGCGAGAGCCGCGCGGCGAAGAACTCGGCAAGCGCTTCCACCTTGGCGGGACGCGCCTGGGCACTGGGCGTGACGAAGGACAGCGACCCGCCCGGCAGGCTCCAGCCGGGCAGCAGCGCCAGCAGGCGTCCGTCGGCGAGGTACTCGGCCGCGATGAAATCCGGCAGCTCCGCCACGCCGATGCCTGCGAGGAGCGACGGCAGCAGGGCATCGGCGTTGGTGACCCGCAAAGGGCCGCCCGGCGCCACCGTGACCTCCACTCCGCCTTCACCGGTGAAGCGCCAGAGGCCCTGGCGCGAGCGGTAGGCGTAGCTGAAGCAGTGCTCAGCCCGCAGCTCGTCCGGGTGCGCGGGCCGGCCGTGCCGCGCAATGTAGGCCGGCGCGGCGACGACGAGCGGCGTGACAGGCCGCAGCCGTCGCGCGACCAGAGAGGAGTCGGGCATCGCCGCGATCCGCAGCCCTGCGTCGAAGCCATCGCCCACGAGGTCGACCGTTGCGTCCGACAGGTGCAGGTCGACCGCGATCTCCGGGTACAGCCGGAACAGCTCCGGCAGGAGCGGGGCGACCCAGCGCAGGCCGAACGACATCGGCACGGCGAGCCGGACCGTCCCGCGTGGGCGGCTCGACAGCTCGCGCGCCGCGTCCTCCGCGGCCTCAGCCTCGCGGTAGGAGCGCGCGGCTCCCTCGACGACGCGCAGGCCGAACTCGGTCAGCGCGAGCTGGCGCGAGGTCCGGTTGAACAGGCGCCCGCCGAGCCGCTCCTCCAGCCGGCTGACCGCACGCGAGACGGTGGCGACCGACACGCCCGCCGCGCGGGCAGCGCCGGCATAGGAGCGCTCCTCTGCGACCTTTGCAAAGAGGGCGAGCCCCTCGAAATCCGGCAGCTTCGACATCGACAGATCTGCAACGATGGTTTGCAGACGTTTCTATATCGCAAGCGCGGCCATGGGACCATCTTCCCTCCATCAACCCGGACGGGAGTGACCACCATGACCCAGAAGCTCACAGACAAGATCGCCGTCGTGACCGGCGGCACCAGCGGCATCGGCCTCGCCACTGCCAAGCGCTTCGCCCAGGAGGGCGCGCGCGTCTTCATCACCGGACGCCGCCAGGCAGAGCTCGACAAGGCCGTGGCTGAGATCGGCCCGGCGGCGACCGGCGTGCAGGCGGATGCCTCCAAGCTCGCTGACCTCGACCGGCTCTACGCGCAGGTGAGGGCGCAGGCCGGCCGCATCGACGTGCTGTTCGTCAACGCCGGTGGCGGCTCGATGCTGCCGCTCGGTGAGATCACCGAGGAGCAGTACGAGGACACTTTCGGCCGCAACGTGAAAGGAGTGCTCTTCACGGTACAGAAGGCGCTGCCGCTGCTGGCGCCCGGCGCCTCCGTCATCTTGACCGGCTCGACGGCGGGCTCTGAGGGTACGGAGGCCTTCAGCGTCTACGCGGCCTCGAAGGCGGCAGTGCGCTCCTTCGCCCGCAACTGGATCCTCGACCTGAAGGGCCGCGGCATCCGGGTGAACACACTGAGCCCTGGCGCGACCCGCACGCCGGGCCTCGTCGAGCTTGCCGGGCCGGACGCGGCCCAGCAGCAGGGCCTGCTCGACTACCTCGCCTCGAAGATCCCGATGGGTCGAGTCGGCGAGGCCGACGAGATCGCAAAGGCGGCCGTGTTCTTGGCCTCGGACGACGCGAGCTTCGTCAACGGCATCGAACTCTTCGCCGATGGCGGGCAGGCTCAAGTCTGAGCCCCTGCACGACGGTCCCCAGGGCGCCGGCCGCCTGACGGCGGCGCCCCTATCCCAGATTTGATTCCTGGAGAACGATGATGACCATGACCGCTGCCGTCGCGCCCAACGCGCGTTCGAGCCTCGCCGCCGCGTCCCCGCTCACCCGCTTCGTGCCGGCCGTCGGGCGGCTCTTGATGGGCACGATCTTCCTCGCAAGCGGCCTCGGCAAGCTCGCCGCGCCCGCTGCCGCCGTCGGCTACATCCAGTCGGCCGGCCTGCCGCTGCCGCAGCTGGCGCTTGCGGCGGCCATCCTGGTCGAGGTTGGCGGCTCGCTCATGCTGATCGCCGGCTACCGCGCCCGCCTCGTCGCCCTGGTGTTGGCGCTGTTCTCGGTCACCACCGCGCTCGCCTTCCACACGGCCTTCGCCGACCAGAACCAGATGATCCACTTCCTCAAGAACCTCGCCATGGCCGGCGGGCTGCTGCAAGTCGTAGCCTTCGGTGCCGGTGGGCTCAGCCTCGACGCCCGGACCGGGCGCGCTTGATCCAGGACGGGCTGAACCGCATTCAACCCCGCCAAGGAGCGTCCGCCATGATCGAGCATCGTCCCTTCGACGCCTTGGGCAGCGCCGAGAGCCGCTGGCTGACGGCGAGGCTGCACTTTGCCTTCGCCGGCATGGGCAATCTCGAGCACCGGCCCATCGGCCCGCTGCGGGTCTGGAACGATGACGAGTTCGCGCCGGGGTCTGGCTTCCCGATGCATGCACACCAAGACGTCGAGATCGTCACCTACGTACGCGAGGGTGCTGTCACGCATGAGGACAGCCTAGGCAACCGAGGCCGTGTCGAGGCCGGCGACGTGCAGGTGATGAGCGCCGGCTCGGGCATCCGCCATGCAGAGTTCAACGCCGAGCCGGTGCCCTTGCGCCTGTTCCAGATCTGGCTGGACCCGCGCGAGCCGGGCGGCATGCCGCGCTGGGCCAGCCGCCGCTTCCCGGCATCGGAGCGTGGCGGCCACTTCGCGGTTCTGGCAAGCGGTGACCCCGCCGACGAAGGTGCGTTGCCCATCAACGCGGCGGCGCGGGTCATGGGGGCGACTCTGAACACTGGCGAGTGGCTTGGGCACGAGCTCGCATCTGGCCACCGAGGTTATCTCGTGACCACCGGTCCGGTCTGCCTGAATGGCCTGGAGCTTAGCGCTCGCGACGGTGTGGCAATCCATGAAGTTGGCCGCTTGAACGTCCTGGCACGCAGCGACGCCGAGCTCGTGCTCGTCGAGCTCCTCTGAAGGGTGGCGAAACGGACCGGTGCGGCCTTCATCCACTCCGCAGCTCTGAGATCAGCCTGGTCACGAGTTCGCCAGCTGGGTGAAGCTCGTCGGAAAGCTTCGGTCTATCAGGACGACAGAAGCTATGGGCTAAGCCATGTCCATGTGGCTTCTGCAGGAGTTCCTGCGTAACGCTGTGAAGCGAACTCGGGTCGCCGATGTGCCGGAACCTGCTGATGTTGTGACCATAGCAGTGACGTCCGCTTCTTCCCTCTGGGCGGACCTTCGAACTGGCAAAGCGGAAGGTCCGGAAGGGGGCACTTTGAGGCGTTCGCTGGACTGCAATGAACGCTGCTTCTGCAGTTCGGATGCAGGAAGCAGACCGCCATCTTGCGGCTACGATCCGCCCTCTACATTCGTCTGGGGCCGATCACCGCCCAGGGCGGTCTCGTCGTGCCACCGGTACTGTTCATCTTCGTAGCTGATCACGGTGTCGTCGTCGGGTGCGCGTTGCTCGGCTGCCGCACGCTCAGCGGCCTCATGCGCGTCGCTGCGGGTTGGGAACGTCTCCGAGAACACATCGCCGACCCGATAGGCCCAGCCTCCGTCATGCTCGACAACCCGGTACGTGATGCGTGCCATGGCTTCTCTCGCTTCAGCAGGCGGCAGAGCGGCACTCTGCTCTTTCGTTCCAGCGAGACGCAACCCTGCGCCTCCGTCCGGCCTGTGCACCTCGCAAGTCACTTCTCAATGCGTGGCGACGGATTGCGGCGCGGTCTCGTCGGCGATGCCGACCTTTGGCACCTCAACCATACGCGGACGTGCTGATGGCCAAACCGCACCTAGGCTGCTGGTCAGGCGCGCTCATTGTCGTGGGTTAAATGAACGAACGAATTCACCTCGCGGCGGACTTGGGTGTGGAACCACACGATCTGGGTGGCCGTAGCGGCGCGGCAGCGTGCCAATAGGGTTTGCCCTACCGGACCTTAGCAGGAGGCGGTGCCGCTCGCGGACTGGGCGTTATGGAAGCTTTCGACCCTTCTCAGGCCTTCGGAAGGTCTGCTTGCCGGCAGTCTGATTGGTCCGGAACGACCGAGCCTGGCCGAAAACGGACTGTCCGCTTCGGGGCGCAAGCTGCGGGTAAGCGAACGTTCTGCGCGGCCCAGGTAAAGGCCTCAGAGTGACCCGTTCCGGACATCCGGCCCGTTTGCTCTAAAGGTCCGCTTCTGAGGAAGAAACGGACGCCGGACCGGCGCTACAGCACGGCACCTAGCAAGCTTTGACTAGCCGCGCCTCAGCCTGTCAGGGATGATTTGAACTCCTAACAGCATATGTCAGTTCATCGCTGCGCAAACGAGTAGCGTTGCCCACGCTGGTATTATCTGAAAATATATCCCGAGCACATCTCATTTCTGTGGCCTTGAAAACAGCAGCAAGGCGTCGCCGAGCATTGGATGCGGGATCCGCGCCGTGGACTGAGCAACGATTCGAGTCGATTTCGCTGCTCATCGTCAGCGCGCCAAGGCGCGCTCGACGAAGCGGGCGGCCGCGAGCGCGCGGGCATCCTCGCCGAAGGGGGCGACCGCCTGCACGCCGAGGGGCGGTCCGTCCCCCGGCACCGGCACGCTCACGCAGGGCAAGCCAAGCAGGGTCCAGAGCCGGTTAAAGCGGGAATCGCCGGTGGAGGCGTAGCCCTGCGGCGCCGCGCCCGGCGCCGGCAGGGTGAGCACGACGTCCAGGCCGGCCTCGGCGAGGACGCCGCGAAAGCCCGACCGGGCGGCGCGGACCACCCGGCGCGCCGCGTCGTAGGCCTCGGCCGGGATCGCGCCCGCCGCGTCGAGCTGGTCGCGCAGCAAGGGCGCCAGCGCGTCGCGCCGATGGTCGTACTCCCAGGCAAGCGCCCGGATGCCCTCGAAGTCCTGGATCGTGCCGTGGAGCCCGAAGGCTTGCCCGTAGAGCGGTGGCAGGGCGAGCTGGCGCAGGACCGCGCCCGCCGCTTCGGCCGAGCGCGCGGCCCGGTGGAGCGCGTCGAGGCCATCCGGCTCCGGCTCGGCGCAGAACTCGGGCACGAGCAGGCCGATGCGGGGCACCGCGTCCCCGGCGCGCTCGATCTCGGGCCAGTCGGTGAGGAGCGCCAGGGCGTGGGCGGCGTCCGGAACGGTGGCGGCGAACAGGCCGAGCGTGTCGAGGCTCCATGAGAAGCACTTCATCCCGACGGTCGGGAGCAGCCGGAACGAGGGCTTGACGCCCACGGTGCCGCAGAAGGCGGCCGGCCGGATCACCGATCCGCCGGTCTGGGTGCCGAGCGCCAGGGGCAGCATCCCGGCGGCGACCGCGGCGGCCGAGCCCGCCGATGAGCCGCCCGGCGTGCGCCCCGGGGCGTTGGGGTTGCGCGTCTCGGTGGGGTCCATGAAGGCGAAGGCAGTGGTGGTGGTCTTGGCGAGCGCCACACCGCCCAGCGCCCGCAGCCGCGCCACGGCCGGCGCGTCCGCCTTCGGGCGCCAGCCCGCATAGATCGGGGAGCCCATCTGGGTCGGCAGGTCGGCGGTGTCGATCACGTCCTTCACCCCAAAGGCGATGCCGGCGAGCGGGCCGGCAGTCGGCACGGCCGGGTTCGCGTCGAGGCTCACGAGGGCGCCGATCTCGGGCTCGCGCGCGGCAATCGCCTCGCGCACCAGCGCAAGCGCGCCCTGGGGCGTGAGGGTGCCGCCCGCGATGCGGGTGCGCAGCGACAGCAGGGACAGCATGGGGCAACCTTCTGGCGGCGCGAGCGCGCGCCGGGTTTCGGTCAGAGAGCGGGGAAGAGATGTGGGCGGCCGAGGACCGACTCGCACCAGCGCGCGATGCGCAGCAGGCGCAGATCGTTGCGGTAAGCAGCGACGAGTTGGATGCCGAGCGGCAGGCCTTGGACATTGCCCGCCGGCAGGGTGATGCAGGGCACGCCGAGATACGTGAAGGGCACGCAGAAGGACGGGTCGCCGGTAAAGGCGAGGCCCTCCGGGGCAGGCCCCGGTGCCGGAAGCGTGAGCAGCGCGTCGAAGTCGGCGAGCGCCGCGCCGAACCCGGCGCGCAGCTCCGTCTGGAGCTGCCGGGCCGAGATGTAGCGCACGGCCGGGATGGGGGCGCCCTCGCGCACGAGATCCTGCAGCGGCGCGCTGACCTTGTCCGGATGGCCGGCGACGAGCGGCGCGTAGGTGGCGGATGCCTCGCAGGCCAAGATCGTGCGCGCCGCCTCCGCTGCTCCGGCAAACGGTGCGGGCAGGGTCAGGCCCTCGACGCGGGCGCCGGCCGCCCGAAACCGCTCTGCCGCGGCCTCCAGGCAGGCGAGCGCCGCCGGCTCCGCCTGATCCCAGGGGCCGATCCGGACCAGAGCGAGGCGCGGGGCGGCGTGCGGCTCAACGCCCTGCTCCGGATTGATCCGGAACGGCGGCAGGGGCTGCCCGTGCGGGTCTGCGTCGCTCGCGCCTGCGAGCATAGCGAGGGCTAGGCCTGCGTCCGCGACCGAGCGGGTGAACAGGCCGACATGGTCGAGTGACCTGGCCAGCGGGTGCACGCCGGTGCGGGGGATCGCGCCGTAGCTCGGTTTCAGCCCGACCACGCCGCAGAAGGCGGCCGGGCGGATCACCGAGCCGAAGGTCTGGCTGCCGAGCGCCAGCGGCGCGAGCCCCGCCGCGACCGCTGCGGCCGAGCCGCTCGACGAGCCGCCCGGCGTGTGCCCGAGCCGCCAGGGATTGTGGGTCGGCCCGGGATGGCGCCACGCGAATTCCGTGGTGACGGTCTTTCCTAGGACCGAGGCGCCAAGGTCGCGCAGGCGCGCCACCACCCAGGCATCCGCCTCCGGGACGTGATCCCGGTAGATCGGCGAGCCGTTCGCGGTCGGCAGGTCGCGGGTCGCCACGATGTCCTTCACGGCGACCGGGATGCCGCCGAGCGGACCATCCGCCGGCGCGCTGGGCTCGGCCAGAACCGTGAAGGCGCGTAAGCTGGGATCGAGAAGGCGCGCCCGCACGTGGAGGGCGGCGGCGTAGTCCCGGGGATCGAGGCGGCCCACGCGGATTGCCAGGACCGCCTCGACGAGGCCGAGTTCGTGCATCGACACGATGGTATCAGCTCCTCAGTTGCCGGCAGTCGCCTTCGTGATGAAGTCGCGCCGCACGAAGGTGGCGTAATCGGGCTGGGCCGAGAGGTTGCCGAGCGCGATCTGCGTGTCTAAGCCCAGCGTCATCGCCTCCTTGGTGATTTCCACGCTGTCGGGATAGACCTTCTCGTTCATCATGCGCTTCACCGCCGCCTGGATCACGGCCGGGTCGAGGTTCGGGAACTCTTTCTTGGCCACCGCCACGGCCCTGGCGGGCTCCGCATGCATCAGCCGGATCGCCGCCTGCATGCCGTTGACAAAGGCCTGGGCGACGGCCGGGTCGACGTCCTTGCGGGCGCTCACCGCCGAGAAGGCGTAGGGGCCGTACTTCTCGGGGAAGCCCAGCACCACCTTCATGCCCTTGGCGACGACCTGATCGAGGCCGGGCTCGTACATCACCGCGACCTTGGCCTGACCGGCCAGGAATGGGCCCGGCTCGGTGCCGAGCGCGACCTGCGTGAGCGTCACATCATCCTTGCTCATCCCGTTCTCCTTCAGGAGCTTCAGGAACAGCGAGGTGCTGGTGGTCGGCATCAGGCCGGTGACGATGGTCTGGCCCTTCAGGCTCTTCACGTCGGTCCAGGGGAAGTCCGGTGCCGTCGCGATCCAGACTGCGGCGCCGTTAACGACGTTGGCCACCACGTTGACGGGCGCGCCCTTGGAGGACGCCACCGCGGTCCATTCGGGCCCGTGGATCGAGAACTGCGCGCTCTTCGAGATCACGGCGGAGAGCGCGACGCTCGGCGCACCAGCCGTCTCCTTCGTGACGTCGATGCCGGCCTCCTCGAACAGGCCCTCGTCGATGGCGACGTAGAGCGGCAGGTAGAGCATCGACTGGAAGGCCTGGGAGACCGTGGCCTTCAGATTGGCGGCGAGCGCCGGGAGCGGACTCGTGAAAGCGAGCAGGGCAGCGAGCAGGGCGGGACGCAGCGGCTTCATCGGGGCAAGTCCTAGGTAGGAGGGGCGAAGGGGAGAAAGGGGGCGTCAGACTTGGATGCCGCCCGCGGTCGAGACCTGGCGCCAGGGCAGGATGCGGCGCTCGACGACGTCGATGACGTGGTAGAGCACGAAGCCGACGAACATCAGCACGAACAGCCCGACCCAGACCGTATTGAGGTCGTAGAGGGACGAGGCGTTGTAGATCAGGTGCCCCAGGCCGCGCTGGGACGAGATGAACTCGCCCACCACCGCACCGACCAGCGCGAAGCCGATATTAATCCGGAACATCCCGATGATCGCCGGCAGAGTCGAGGGCACGATCACCGAGCGGAAGATCCGGTTCTTGGAGGCTCCCATCGAGGCCATCAGCGCCTGGAGGTCCGGATCGGCGTCGCGGGCGGCCTGGTAGGCGGCAATTAGCGCCACCAGTGCGGTCAGTGAGACCGCGAGGGCCACCTTCGAGACGAACCCGGTGCCAAACCACAGGATCACGATGGGCGCGAGTGCGATCTTCGGCACTGAGTTGATCGCCACGATGAAGGGCTCGACCACCCGGGCGACGAGGACCGAGTACCAGAGCCCCAGGCCCGCCAGCGAGCCGACGAGGGTGCCGATGACGAAGCCGAGGATGGCCTCGATCAGCGTGTACCAGGTGTCGACCGCGAGGCTGCCGTCCATCAGGCTCGCGCTGAAGACGCGCCAGATGCCGGAGGGCGCGCCGACCAGGAATTCGGTGAGCCAGCCGGCATCGACCGCGATCTCCCAGGCGGCGAAGAACACGGCCACCGCGGCGGCCTGGATCAGGCCGCGGCCGAGGGTGGTGTCGACCGCGCGGGCGAGCGGGCCTGGGCCGCGGCGGATCGCGGCGGGGCGCTCGGCCTCGAGTTGCGCGGCGGATTTCAAGGCGTGCGTCGTCATCAGGCGGCCTCGGCGCGAGGGGGAGAGGCGGACCCCGCGCGGGTCTGGATGTCCAGCTCGCCGCACAGGGTGTGGAAGTAGTCGGAGAAACGTGGGTCGCTGCGTGCGCCGATCGGCGAGCGGTCGCCGAGCTCGATCGCGTGCACGGTCTTCACCTGCGAGGGCCGCCCGCCCAGCACCACGACGCGCTTCGACAGGGCCACCGCCTCGTCGATGTCGTGGGTGACGAGCACCACCGTTTTATTGAAGCGCTCCACCGCGTCGAGCAGCACGCCTTCGAGATAGAGGCGCGTCTGGTAGTCGAGCGCCGAGAACGGCTCGTCGAGGAGCAGGATGTCCGGATCCATGATGAGCGTCCGGATCAGCGCCGCGCGCTGGCGCATGCCGCCCGAGAGGGTCTTCGGATAGGCGTTCTCGAAGCCGCCGAGGCCGAACTGGGCGAGGTAGCGGCGGGCGGTGTCGGAGGCCTCGCGCGGGTCCGTGCCCTTCATCTCCAGGCCCAGCATCACGTTCTGCAGCACCGTGCGCCAAGGAAACAGCAGGTCCTTCTGCATCATGTAGCCGACCCGGCCGCGCAGGCCCGGCACCGGACGGCCGCGGAACAGCATCGTGCCGGCATCCGGTTCGAGCAGCCCCGCGATCACGTTGAAAACCGTGGTCTTCCCGCAGCCCGAAGGGCCAATAATGCTGACGAAGTCGCGCTCGTGGATATCGAAGCTCAGACCGTCGAGGACCGGGACCGGGCCGGCCTTGGCCTGGAAGCTCTTGCGGATGCCGCGCAGCGCGAGCTGCACGGGGCCGGTCTTCTGGTCGGCGGAGCTGTTGGGGGTCGGCGCGTGGTCCATCGGAACTCCTCGGGCGGCATCGCTCGCCCGAGATTGTCCGGCGCGGTGTGTGGAATCCCAAGGTGAAATGGGCTGCAGGGCGAGCCGGGCCTTGCGCAAATCGGCGCCTTCCGGCCCGTCCGGCGGGCGCTTCCGCCGCTAAACGTCAAAATTGCCGGATCGGGCGGTCCACTTCTTGCTCATCCGCGGACGAGGGGTGCACCCGCGGCTGCCGAATTGGGAGGTCCTGTATGCGTCGATCACTGCACACGGACGAGGAGATCGCCTTCCTGCTGGGCGAGGCCGAGCGCGGTATACCGATCGCCGAGATCTGCGCGAGCGCCCACGTCTCGCTCGGCACCTTCTATCGCTGGCGCCGGCGAGTCGGCGGGCTGAAGCCCGCGGGCGTCGCCCGGCTTGACAGGGTGGAGCAGGAGAACGCGGCCCTACGGGCGGAGGTGCAGCGGCTGCGCTCGGCGCTGATGGCACGGTCGGTCCCTGCCGACCGGACCAGCCCGGCGGCAACGCGGCCGAGTCCGCACGACCGCGGGGCAGAGGTCTGCGTGGGCCGCATCGCGTCCGGTCGCACGGCGAATTGAGGTCGGGGACGGAAGGTCCGCCTTCGCTGCCGGATGCGGTGCGGGCCTCCTTCTATGAAGAGGGCCCCCCTGCCTTAGGCTCATCCCTTATGGGAGATCGCCGCTTCCGGCATCAGCATGTGCACGCCCTTGTTGCGGCCGACGGTCTGCGTGATTCGCAGGATCCCGGCGAGCGAGCAGAGCATGTAGGCTTGGTTGCGGGTGACGTCGGTGCGCGCACAGACGAGCAAGACAGAGCGCTCGCCGAGAAGAACGAAGAGCAACATGTTCGAAGCGGGCAAGCGCGGCCGTCCCCGGGCCGACACCATTCCACTGAGCATTCGCCTGCCACGCGCCTATGTTGTGGCTCTCGACAAGGCCGTTGCGCGGGAGGGGAGCCGCCACTCGCGACCGCAAGCCGTGCGCCTCATCCTGCGAGAATGGCTGAACACGCGTGGCTTGCTGGGAGAAGACGAGCTGTCGGAACGCTTCAGTGATCAGCATTCGAGCGCAGGGGCTGGTAGCGCTCGTCGTTCCTGCCCATGACTGGCTCCCTTGCGGGCTCGGACTGCCTCTCAGAATGTGATGCCAGTCTCCACCATGAAGCGGTCCTGCGATGTCCGGTTGCCGGAGCGCCCGAAGCCGGTGCCGAGGGTGCCGAGGGCGAGATTGCCGCGGGTGATGTCGAACAGTTCCACATGCGAGTACTCGCCGCGAATGAAGTAGCGGTCGAAGGTGAAGGTCGGAGTGATCGTAAAGGACAGGGCCGAGCTGCCGGCGCCGTAGAGCAGGCTCGTGGTGCCCGAGCCGCGCACGCCGGTCTGCGTCTCGTACTCGAAGCGGCCGGCCAGCGCGAATTTGTCGGTGAAGGCGTAGCTCGCCAGGATGGCGCCGCCGTAGGTCGAGGCGCCCTGCAGGATGCCGAGGCTCATGTCACGCTCGACATTGGTGAACTGGAAGTAGGGCGAGACAATCCAGGGACCGTTCGAGTAGGTGTAGTTGACGTTGAAGATGCCGCTGTTTTGCTGGAACAGGGGTGTGGCGAACTGGTAGCGTAGGCTGCGGTTGAGGACGTTCGTGCGGTCGAGGTTCAGGCCACCATTGATGCCGACCGTGTTCGAATCGTCGAGCTTGTAGGTGATGGCGCCAGTCAACCAGCTGATCTGGCCGGAGAAGAAGCCGTCGGTGCCAGCGATTGAAGCGGACCATGGCCCGTCCGAATAGTTGATCTGCACGCCCTGGTTAATGATGTTCTCCTGGTTGAACAGGAGGCCGCGCGAGATATTGAGATTCTGGAAGGTGAAGGGCGCCTCAGTGCCGATCAGCGTCGGCATGCGGCCGCCCTGGACCGACCAATTGTCATTGAAGACGAACTTGCCGAACGCGACCGGCAGCGGGCTGAATAGTAGGTCGGTCTGGTCGAACGTGCCATAGTTCACGAAGCCGAGAGCGGGAATCGCGTAGGCGCCAGCCTGCACGTAGAACTGGAACGGCCCGTCCGCCTTCTGGATCCAGGTCTGCAGGTTGCTGAAGTCGACCCGCGCGGCCCGGTCGCTCGGAAGCGGGGCCGCCGAGAAGGGGAACTGGTTGGTCTGGGTGTAGGCATAGCCGGTGACCGCGCCGCCCACGTAGATGTCACCGAAGCCCGGGACGGTGAAGCAGGCCGGGTTCGGGCTTGCCTTGATGACCCCGTTGAAGGCAGGCAGCGAGAGCGTAGCCTTGCAGGACTCGGGGACTGCGACGGGTACGGGCGTGACCGGCGCGGCGAGGTCGGCGGCGAGGGCGGTGCCGGATGAAAGCAGCAAAGCGGCGAGGCTGGGCTGGAGGAGGCGCGCAGTCACGGCAGTACCCTACATGAGCTAAGTTACGCCCAAGCTGACATCAGTTTCGCTGCCTGCGCAAAACTAAATGCTGAGCGTCTGCTCAATTATTGGGCAAAAGGCTTTTGTTGCGAAACCGAGTGGGCGCATGCGTCTCTTTTGCAACATCCTGGTCTGCCGGTATGGATCTTTGTCACCTGGGGTGGATAAAGGGTCTTCCATAACGCCTATTTCGCGAACTGCACCGTAGTCGAATGGTGCTGCTAGGTTCCTCAAGTTCGATTGGAAGGCTGCGCCTGCTGAGATGATCAGCCACCCAGAGCTACCGGGAAGGCGGGACCGCCCCTCGCTGCGTCGGCCACGTGTTAAGACCACAAGCTTTCTTGAGCCGTGTGTCTGCCTTGGCGAGGAGCTTGGCCGAGTGGTCAGCATTACCCGCCGCTGCGGCGCGGTCCGCAGCGGCCACGTCGTTTTTGACGAGACGGCACAGGAAATAGACACGAAGGCGAGAGAGTAGCTCCAGCATCGATCGTCTCACAGCAGAGACGGTCGCTGCATGCAAAATTCATGCGACAGGGACTGTGCGCTGCAGCAAGGGTTGATGCAATGCAGCGCTTCTCTCGTTCCCTTGCAGCAGCGCTGTAACCAGTCCCTGACGGGCGTTTCCTCCCTCGACTTCGGGCCGCCGATCTGGCGGCCCGCTTTCTGTCAGAACCTCCTGAACTCGCTGCAATCGTCAGCCCACGGCCTGTAGCTTGCCTGGGACCTATCTCAGGCTGCCTCTACGGCCGTTGCGAGGGGGAGGCAGCAGTTTGCAGCGAGTGAGGGTTAGATGGCCATCTATGATCGCAACGAGCCTGTGACTCTGATGTGGAATGAGGGAGCGCCTAACACGGGCGACCAGCGATAGTGTAGCCTCTTCGAGGCAGCGTGGATCGCCGTGGAGAATTTCAAGGACCTGCCGAAGCAGACCTCCTACGTCATCCTGCGCTCCGGATATCCCATCCGCCATCGGGCGCTGCTTTCCACAACTATATCAGCAGCTTGGCCATCGGAATTCGGCGCCTACCCACAACTCTGCCCACGATTTTCGCCCGTGCTAACGCCGATGCGCCTCAATCTCTGTCTTTCAGCAGGTACAAGTCGCCGAACTCCGCCGCGCTCAGCTCGTCGCCCGTGGGCAGCCGGATCTTCACCGCGATGCCCTTGGCTTCGCATTCACGCGCCTTGTCGTAAGCGTCACTTGGTCGGAGATAGTTCTCGCTCTTCGCCCCCTCCGCGGTTTCAGTGGTCACGGTGAACGCCATAGCAGCCTCCTGGCCGGCCAGCTTCAGACGCTTGTACCCAGTCCAGAAGCCGCTTTCGACCCCACGCGGACCTTCGAGCTTGCCGCTCGCAATGACCGGAGTTGATGGGAAGCGGACATGGCAAGGCGCATGGTAAGCTGAGCCGATGCCCGACCTAGCCTTTGCCGCTGCCATCGCGGTTGTCGCCGCGCTCTACTCGGCTGTGAGACAAGCAGGCGGCACCGGCTACGTTGCGCTGATGGGGCTGGCTGGCTTTGCTTCTGAGACAATCAAGCCCACCGCCCTTGCGCTCAACATCCTTGTGGCAGCGCTGGCCTGCATCCGCTTCTACCCGAGCCAGGCCGCTGACGTGGCGGGCCTGCTATCCCTTCGGGGTCCTGGGCTTGCCGTTCTGGCTGGCTTGTGTCGGTGGTGGTGGCTCGGCTGGCTCGTGGTTAGGAGCGCGTCACCTCCAGCCGCGCACTCTTCGGCTATTGCTGGCGGCCCTGCTGCTGGCCTCGGCCGTGCGCATGATCGCCACGTCCTTTTAGCTAGAGGCTGTCACCGACTGCTGCGAAGTGGGCGCTCCTGCGAAGGAGTAGGACGCTGAAGGCCACGAGCGGAAGCGGGCCATCCAGGCGAAGGCGCGCTCGACCACCCACCGGCGTGGCAACAGGACGAAGCCGCGCTTGGCCTCTGGCAGCTTCACCACCTCCAGGGCAATGCCGTGATCGGCGGCCGCCTTCGCCGCGCGCTGCAGCCCCACCCGGACTACCTCTCGCTCAGTATCGGCAAGGCCGGCATCCGCGCCCTGGCGCTTGGCCTATTCGAGAGCTTCAAGGAGAAGGGCATCCACGTCGCGACCGTGACGGTCGCCGGCTTCGTAAACCCGGGCTCGGAGGACGCCAAGACGGTGGGCGAGCAGTTCTGGACGCTCCACAACCAGCTCCAGGGCTCGTGGCAGGTCGAGGCCGTCTACACGCCGAAGGACTAATCGGCCCACCGGCCATCTCAGCAGAGCATCCAACATGCCTGCCCATGCAAACGGCCTCGCTGACGCGGGGCCGTTCTTCGTTCTGTAACGCCCAGCCTGCGAGCCACACCGAGATCTTGCTCAGATCCTGCGGAGCAAGCCCTATTGGAGCAGCTGCGCCGTGACGGCCCGTACGGCTGCATGTGCCATTGGGCAATCGGTGAGATCTGGAGTACGGTGCTTAGGCGGCGAGCCCCATCGCCGGATCATTCGTGCCCGCTGCGCAGGCTTCGATGCAGGCGCTGGCCAATGCCTCGGTCGCATCCACCAGCGTGGAGCGTAGCGCACCGCCGACTGACGCGAGCGCCACCGGGATCTCGGTGCAGGCCATGACGACCTGACGGCAGCCCGCCGCCACAAGCACCTCGGCCTGTGCCCGCAGGATCGCCGTCGCCTCGGCGAGCTGCCCGGCCTTCACCAGCCGGATCGCTCGCATCACATCAGTCTGTCCGGCCGCGTCGGGCGTCCGGCAAGCGAACCCGCGCAGAGCAAGGCGCTTCTGGTAGATGCCGGCCTTGATCGTGCCGCTGGTCGCCAGAACGCCGATGCAGCCGCCTTCCTGACCAGCGAGCGTGTCAGCCACCGCGTCCACGATGTGCAGGACACGAACGGACGTCTCGGCCTGCAGGGCCGCATGCCAATAATGGGCCGTGTTGCAGGGGATGGCGATGCAGCTCGCACCTGCCGCCTCCAGCCGCCGCAGGGTGTCGCGCATGGCCGGGAAGGGATCTGCTCCCTCGCCGAGGATCGCGGCGGTGCGGTCCGGGATGTTGACTGCCGAGCACACGACCATCGGGATGTGTTCCTGGTCGCAGGCGGCGGGCGTGTTCCGGACGACCTTGCCCATGAAGTCCACGGTCGCCATCGGACCCATCCCACCGAGAACACCGAGCATCGCGCCCTCCTGTTGTGCGAGCACGATGCGCGGCGGCAGGTCCATGGTCCAATGCTGTGTCAGACCGTCTTATTCCGATCCTGCATAGTTTCAGCGGCGACCGCCTCCGCTGCCTGCCAAACCGCCGATACCGCAGCGCGGCGGTGCCCCTCATTGCGGTATAGGCGCACCTCGAGCGGGGTCTCCTCGCCCGTCGTGATCAGGCGGCCTTCAGCCAACTCCCGTGCCACAAGGGAGCGGGGTAGCCGCGCGAGGCCATGGCTCTCGAGCGCCATGAACTTCAACGCCTCGGCCATCGCGTTCTCGTTGATGTGCGTGATCGTGGCGGGCGGGCCGCTAACCGGCGCTTCAGCGAAGGCCGCAACCCGGCCGAGGAAGGAGTTCTGGGCATAGCTCAGGACCGGCATGGCAGCGGTCTCGTCGGTCAGCGCCGCGCTGCACACGGCCACGAGGCTGTCGGTGCCGACCACTTGGTGTGGGAACTGCCCCGGATCGAGCAGGATCGGCACGCTCGGATGGTGGAACGTCAGCAGGAAGTCGTAGCCGCCTTCGACAATCGCTTGAATGCAGTTGTGGAAGTCGTCGGGCAGCAAGCGGCTGCCGAGCGGGCCGGTTTGCGCCTCGATCTGCCGGAACCAGCGCGGGAAGAACGTCAGGGCGAGGGTGTGAAGCGCCGCGATTGCCACGGTCTGCTTGCTCGGGCGGCCGCTCGCCTGCAAGGCGGCGCGGCTGCCGTGGAGCATCCGCACGGCCTCCTCGGCGGTCTCGCGAAACTCACGGCCTGCCACCGTCAGCGTGGTCGGGTAGGTGCTGCGGTCGATGAGGGAGACGCCGAGCCACGTCTCAAGCGCCTGGATACGCCGGCTGAAGGCGGATTGCGTGACGTGGCGCTCCTCGGCGGAGCGCGAGAAGCTGCCCGTTCGAGCAAGGCTGGCGAAATCCTCAAGCCATTTCAGCTCCATGATCGCAGGAGCCTAGCGGCGGAACGGAGGTGAAACCAGGGCCTCGCCTCATCCCATGATCGAGATCCCCGACGGCCGCGATCCGAGCGGGTTCCGTAACGCCCGGCCGACGCGACGCGCCCTCAGCGTAGCCGGTCGCATCGAGAAATCCTGTCGTCTCATGCATCCGGATGAGCCGTTCTTGATCGCCGAACACCGACCGCCTGCACGACAGCAGAGCACAAACTGACCAGAGGAGGTAACTCCGAATTAAGCCTCGGCACGAATCATGAAATCCGGGGTAAGCAATGAAAATCCTTGACAGCAACATTGGTGTGTAGAAATTGAGCTTCACAGTAATAATTGTTCTTTGCACGTAAGTATCAATCGAAGCGCGGATATCACAGGAGAGCGCAACCTGATTTTGCGGCTCGTCCTCCTTTGCATTTCCGGCCAGGGGGCGCTGGTGCGCATGCCAATCACGGCGCCTCGGAAGCACGCGATGACGAGACGGCTGCTGATCTTAGGTTCCCTTGTCCTTATCCTCGGTCTGTCCGCACGATTCGGCAGCGATCTCTGGTCCAAACCGGGAGACTCGCGGATCTCCTTTGAAGAGCCCAGCGGCACGACGTCCGGTCCCATGACCGTCTACCTCCACCGTCCAGACACATGGCGAGCCCAGGACGGCCGCATCCTCGTTGTCCTGCATGGCGATGACCGAGACGCGAAGGGCGTGCGCGATGCTTGGCGCGCCGTAGCCGAGCGGTACGGCTTCCTGCTCGTCGCGCCGGAGTTCAGCAAGACCAAGTTTCCGGGGACACGCTGGTACGATCTTGGCAACGGCACGGACGAGGCTCGCCATCCGCAGCCGCCGGGGGAGTGGACCTTCTACGCACTGGACCGTGCCGTCGATGCAGCACGTCGCGCCACCGGCGCCGCCTCCGAACGGTTCAAGCTGTACGGCTTCTCCTCAGGTGGCCAATTCGCCCATCGCTACCTGCTCCTGACCGGCGCACCGCGCGCCGACCTCGTCGTGTCCGGAAGCCCGGGCTGGTACACGCTTCCGGTTGCCGACCGCGCTTTCCCCGTCGGCTTAGGCGGAGAGCCCGTGAGCGAGCAGGCGCGACGTGCGGCCCTCAGCCATCCTTTCGTGATTCATCTGGGCGAGGACGACACCAACCCGCGCGATGACTTCGGCATCCCCTCCGGCGAGCAGAGCGAGATCGCGCCACAGGGCACGCACCGCTTCGCCCGCGGCTGGTACTTCTACGAGGCGAGCCGGAAGGAGGCGGATCGCCTTGGCGTACCGTTCGCCTGGAAGGTCGTGACGGCGCCGGGGGTCGGTCACGTGGTCGGCGGGCTCGCCCAGCATGCAGCGCGTACGGTCCTCGAGCCATGACCGGCTTCGAGGGCCTGTCTCTGAGAGCCGGTCTGCAGCGCGAGATGCCTGATCCCATAACGCTCGATCTGCGAGCAGCGCGGCGCCTCTGCGGCTCGGCAGAGTAAGCCTTATTGGACCGCCAAGACGGGACCACTGCAGCGGCCGCCAGACAGTTGGATCCTCTTCTCCGTCGCCGGTGCGAGAAGGTGTGGTCTTGCTCGGTAACAGCTTGAGACGCATGACGAGCCGAGGTGCTGCCACTGCCGTGGCGGGAATGCCTACGATTGCCGCTGCCCAGAGCAGTTTCCGTGATTCTTGAATCACGGAAACTGCTCCAAACCATTGATCTGGCGCGCTTTCTAATCGCCAAACCGGCAACCACTTTGGCGGAAAGCGCGCTAGACGGCGCCCCGCGCTTCTGGTGCGGCACATCCCTGCCAGCGGCAACATCGTCGAGTGGCTATGGATGCGGGTGACCGAATGACGGCTCGGCGCAATCCGCTTCAAAAGGGCTGCGACAAGCTCCAGCGGCTCTTGCCTTGCCGCAACTCTTGCTCACCTCAGATCACGACCGACCACAATTCCTGGGCGGCTGTAGTGCGAGAGCGGTTGCCACCCATGCTCCCAGCCAGCCTCGCAAACAATCAAAATTTCAAAGTACCAACTGGATTGTGAGCCCGTGCCATATGATGCGCGAGGGCTGCGGCTCAAGACTCGTTCATCTTCTCGGCGCGAGCTGTCGCGATCATTTCTGCAGTCACCGTAACGAATTCATTGCCGTTCACGAGCACGTCCCCAGGTTCAAGATCTTCAACGCCGTTGTAGCGCTTCCGGCTCTCAAACGAAGGGCACGTATCGTTTTCGAACGCATCTTCGTGTATTAGACCGGACCCTGTCTGGTAAAAATAGGCCATGATCTTTCCTCCTCATATTACATATAGGACTGAGTTGCTCAAATCGGAACACTGCCAAGGCGGCCTTGTGGCTTCATCGTAGTCGGAATGACCCCAGCCGTTGTCCTCGTCATCTTCGGGCTGTTCTACGCCCTCGACGGCGCCTGAGGTCTGCCCATCGCCGTGCCGCCGATGAAGGCTGCCTCGGCTGTCCCGAGCTATTGCGGGCGCCGGCTTGGTCCTCACCGCCTACTTCTTCCTTGCTGATGTCACGGAAGCGTTTCCCCGCCGGGACTCCCGCGCTGCCTCGAAGCTCAGTCCCATTGCGTTGGCGGCAGCCGCGGCTGAAGATGGGTCATGACGGGCCGCGTCCCTATCGGCAGCTCTCACGATGCTGTTGCCCCGCTTCAGCCAGGCAGCGGCATCGTCCGGTTTGCCACCATTCTAACCGCGACCATCCTCGCAAGCTCCGCCTTCGCATGCGCCACGCCGTTCGCGGCGCTCGCGACCTGGGCGGCGCTGTCACTGCCCCGACGCGAGGGCGTCGCGCTCATCGCGCTGGCGTGGC
>NZ_JBAWTG010000052.1:0-36119 GCF_037106235.1 Methylobacterium nigriterrae
CATCTCCGCACGAACCGCGTCCGCAACACCCTGCAAATCGCCCTCAGGAAGACGACGAAGCAAAGACGGAAACTCCAGACCGTCCAATCGTGATGTGTCGAATCCTGACACCGAACCAACCTCACATGCGGGAAGGAGACAGGCGGGCGGCGATCCGCCCGGCGCGCTCGGCCATCGCGGCCGCCCTACTCGACGTCGAGGGGCGCAACGCCCTCGGCGCGGCCATCCGGCCCCAGCGTGATCCGCTGGATCCGCGCCTCGGCCCGCTTCAGCAGCATCTCGCAATGCTGCTTCAGCTGCTCGCCGCGCTCGTAGATCGCCACCGATTCGTCAAGGGGAACGTCGCCCCGCTCAAGGCGGCGCACGATCTCCTCGAGTTGCTCGAGGGCCTTCTCGAACGGCAGGTCGCTGGCTCCGGGCACGCCGGTCGTCGACGAGGCGGCGGCAGTTCGGGCTTCGGTCATCCCTCGTGTCCCTTTGCTCCGGTTCTAGTTCCGGGCACGCAACCCGCACAACCCACGGGACCGGGCCGTCGGCCGATTCGTCGGGGGTGGCGACGTTTCGGTCACACTCCAGGTTTTTATGTCCGCCCGCATACGCTCGGGCCGGCCTCGGCCGCAATCCGGTCCGCGTGCGGATCAAGCGAGGGCGAGGTGGAAGGGCTCGCCCTCGAAGGCCTCCGCCCCGCGCCCGATCTCCGCGATGGCCGCCACCATGCGTCCGTTGCGGCCGAGCATCCGGTCGGCGATCTCGACGAACAGCCGGTTCGGCGTGGCCGAGGGCGACGCCCGCCGCAGGGTCGCCGCGATCTCGGCCTCGTCTCGCTCCGGCTTCAGGGCGCAGGCGGCGATGAAGGCGGCGGCCGTCGAGCGGCTGATCCCCGCGTAGCAGTGGATCACGAGCGGCTGCTCCCGGGGCCAGGCTGCCACGAAGTCGAGGATCTGGCGCACATGCGCGTCGGCCGGAAGGACGTGACCGTCGAGCGGGGCGACGATGTCGCTGACGCCGACGACGCCATGGCATTCGGGGCGGATCGCCGCCGGCCGCTCCATCGGCGTGCCGACATTGATCAAGGTCAGGACATGGCTCGCGCCCGTCGCCGCCACGGTCTCGGGCAGGCGCGACAGGGAGCAGACGTGGACGCTCGGCATGGGTTCACGGGGGCAGGAGGGCGTGGAAGCGGTCGAGATAGCGGGCCTGGGTCTCGGCGGTCGGCCAGGGCTCGAGAAGCGCCGCGACGGCGGGCGGCAGGTCCTCCCGCCGCCCGAAGTAGCGGGCGGCCTCCTCGGGCGAGAAGCCCGCGAGGCGCGTCGCCTCGTGGTGCGCCGCGATGCGGTCGGCCCGCTTGACGAGGCGGGCGAAGGCGGGGGTGGGCTGGCGCAGGCCGAAGCGGGTGCGGATCGCCGCGAGGAGACGCCGCTCCACCGCCTTGTAGGAATCGCCGATCGCCGCCTTGAAGGGCGAGATGATGTCGCCGATCACGTATTCGGGGGCGTCGTGAAGCAGGAGTTCGAGCGCCTCCGCGGGGCCAGGCTCCGGCAGGAGGTGACGGCCGATCGCCTCGACGAGGAGCGAGTGCTGCGCCACCGAGAAGACGTGCGGCCCGGCCGTCTGCCCGTTCCAGCGGGCGACACGGGCGAGTCCGTGCGCGATGTCGGCGATCTCGACGTCGAGCGGCGAGGGGTCGAGCAAGTCGAGGCGGCGGCCCGACAGCATGCGCTGCCAGGCCCGCGGCGGAGGGGCGCTCATGCGGATGCGTCCGGGCGCGGCGCCCGTCCGAGCGCGGCGCAGGGCGCGTGCCGGTGGCAGCCGACAAGATGGTCGTTGACCATGCCGACCGCCTGCATGAAGGCGTGGACGATGGTCGGCCCGACGAAGGAGAATCCCTCCGCCTTCAGAGCCCTGGAGACGCGTCTCGAGAGATCGGTCTCGGCCGCGATCTCGGCGCGGCTGCGGGCGCCGCCCTGGAGCGGCCGGCCGTCGACGAAGTCCCACAGGAAGCGCGCGAAGCCCGGGCCCCGCTCCTCGATCCGCAGGTAGGCGCGCGCCCCCGCGATCGTGCCGGCGATCTTGGCACGGTTGCGGATGATGCCGGCATCCTGCATCAGCCGGGCGACGTCGTCCTGCGTGTAGCGGGCGATGATCTCGGGCTCGAACCCGTCGAAGGCGCGGCGGAATCCCTCGCGCCGGCGCAGGATCGTGATCCAGGAGAGCCCGGCCTGGAACCCGTCGAGGATCAACTTCTCGTAGAGAGCGCGCGCATCGCGCTCCGGCACGCCCCACTCGGTGTCGTGATAGGCGACGTAGACCGGGTCCTGCCCCGCCCACCAGCAGCGGGGACAGCCATCGGAGTGGGTGACGAGGCCGGTTTCCGCAGACATGAACACGCTTTAGCGGGACGCCCGGGAAACGCCAATGCGGCTGAACGGTCGGGCGCTCCCCGCGCAGGACGTCGACGCGAACGGCCGCCGGCTTCGTCGCGCTGGCAGCCCGCGACGCATCACCTCTCCCGCGCGGGAACGGGGACCCGCGACCGGCGCGGAACCGCTCTTCCCTGCGCCGCCGCCATTCTTCCCTGCTCCGCCGCCGCCTGGCTCGGGCACGGGCGGGACGTCAGACCGCGCTCGCATCCGCTGCCGCCGGCCAGGCGAAGGTCGCGAAGGCGGGCTTCTCGACGCCGAGCGCGCGACCGTCCGCCCGCAGGGTCTCGCCCGCCGCGAGCGCGTCGGCGAGACGGTCGAGGCGCAGCATCGCGAGGCCGCGGCTGCCGGCGCAGGAGCCCGTCGTGCCGATGCCCTTCTGGCCCGCCGTCACCTCGGTGCCGGGAGGGGCCGCCTCGCCGTCCGGGTAGAGCACGGGCACGCAGCGGGTGCGGGCGGTGCCGCGGTGCTGCATGCGCGACACCACCTCCTGGCCGACGTAGCAGCCCTTGCGGAAATCGACGCCGCCGAGCTGGTCCATCAGGGCCTCGTGCGGGAAGGCATCGCCGAAGGGGAAGTCGCGCCCGCCCTCCGGGACGCCGAGGCGGATGCGACGGGCATGGTAATCGGCCTCCGTGGCGTCCGCCGCGAAGGCGGCCTGCGCGGCGTAGAGGCGCGCGCCGAGATCGGGCAGGCGCCCGTCCGCCGCGCGCGCGACCTCCGCGGCCGTGCCCGCGCCCTCCCAGGCGGCCGCCACCGCGATCATCGGATCGGCCGCGATCGCGACCTTCGCCCGCAGGCGGTACAGGCCGAGCCGGCGGACGAGGTCCGGCGCGCGCTCGGCCGATGCGTCGAGGCGGAAGCCGCCGGGGATCCGCGAGACCAGGAAATCGAACTGGATCTTGCCCTGCGGCGTGAGAAGCGCCCCGAGCCGCGCCTCGCCCTCGGGCAGGCTCTCGACGTTGCAGGTCAGGATGCCCTGCAGGAAGCCTTCGGCCTCCTCGCCCGTGACGGTGACGATGGCGCGGTCCGGCAGGAGGGCGATCGGCATGAGGCTTCGACGCTCGGTGGCATTGCGTGGGGTCGAGCGCTGACATAAGCCGCCGCAGGCTGGGCCTCAATGCGCGCCGAGCCGACTCCTCAGGAGCGCCCGCGATGGACCAACCCTTCGATCTCCTCCTCACCGGCGGCACCGTGGTGAACCAGGACGGCGAGCGCGCGGCCGATCTCGGCATCCGGGACGGGCGCATCGCGGCGATCGGCGCGTTGTCGCGCGCCGAGGCGGCCGAGCGCCGCGATTGCCGGGGCCTGCACCTCCTGCCCGGCGTGATCGACACGCAGGTGCATTTCCGCGAGCCCGGCCTCGACCACAAGGAAGACCTCGAATCGGGCTCGCGCGCCGCGGTGATGGGCGGTGTGACGGCGGTGTTCGAGATGCCGAACACGAACCCGCAGACCACGAGCGCCGCGGCGCTCGCCGACAAGGTCGCGCGTGCGCACCACCGGATGCACTGCGACTTCGCCTTCTGGGTCGGCGGCACGCACGAGAACGCGCAGGAGGTCGCCGAGCTCGAGCGCCTGCCGGCGGCCGCCGGCATCAAGGTCTTCGTCGGCTCCTCGACCGGCTCGCTCCTCGTCGAGGACGATGCCGGGGTCCGCGAGATCCTGCGCCGCATCCGCCGGCGCGCCGCCTTCCACGCCGAGGACGAGCCGATGCTGCGGGCGCGCAAGGACCTGCGGGTGCCGGGTGACCCGGCCTCGCACCCGGTCTGGCGCTCGCCGGAGGCGGCGCTCAAGGCCACGCAACGCCTCGTTGCCCTGGCCGAGGAGACGGGCGCGCGCATCCACATCCTGCACATCTCGACCGCCGAGGAGATGCGCTTCCTGGCCCGGCACAAGGACGTGGCGAGCGTCGAGGTGACGCCCCACCACCTGACGCTCGACGGCGGGGAGGCCTATCCGCGCCTCGGCACGCTGGTGCAGATGAACCCGCCGGTGCGCGACGCCGCCCATCGCGACGGGATCTGGTGGGGCGTGAGCCAGGGCGTCGCCGACATCCTGGGCTCGGACCATGCCCCCCACACGCTGGAGGAGAAGGCGAAGCCCTATCCCGATTCGCCCTCGGGCATGACAGGCGTGCAGACGCTCGTGCCGATCATGCTCGACCACGTGGCCTCGGGCCGCCTCTCGCTGACGCGCTTCGTCGACCTCACGAGCGCCGGGCCGAAGCGCCTGTTCGGCATCGCCCGCAAGGGGCGGCTCGCGCTCGGCTACGACGCCGACGTGACGGTGGTCGACCTCAAGCGCCGCGAGACCATCCGGAACGGCTGGATCGCCTCGAAATGCGGTTGGACGCCCTATGACGGCGTCACCGTCACGGGCTGGCCGGTCGGCACGCTGGTGCGGGGCGCCTGCGTGATGTGGCAGGGCGAGCTGACGCGGCCGGGGACCGGCGAGGCGGTGATGTTCGAGGAGACGCTCGCCGCCGGTCGCTGAGCCTCAGTGCTGCAGGGTCGTCGTGAAGGCGCCGCCGCGGATGCGCTCGGGGAATCCTTCGGCGTAGCGGGCGGTCGCTTCCTCACCGTAGGTGGTGACGAGTTCCTGGAACGCCGCGAACAGCGCCGCCTGCGCCATGCAATCCCCGTCGAGCCCGTCGAGGCAGCCTTCCGCGAACGCCTCCGAGACGTAGCTCAGCGCGGCGCGCTTCTCGTCGACGTCCGCCTCGAAGGGCGCGGGTGCGGAGAGGTTCTGCATGGGTCACGGCATCGGTTGCGCCGAGGGACAGGCTCGGCGTGAGAACCCGATGATAGGCGGCCCAGGGTGGCGCGACCAGCCGGGAATTGCGAAGAGGTTAACGCGGAGGCTCGATTTCGCCGGTTTTTCGGAACGCTCGGCGGCTGTGGCGCGGTTGCATCACCCCCCGAAGCGGCCGGCGAGCGCGTGGGAGAGGCGCTCGCCCTCGGCGACGAAGCGGCCGGCGGCCTCGTGGGCGGCCGGCGTGCAGACCCGGTAGGTGAGGGCGTAGCCCCGGTACCCCCGGTTGTAGGCGCCGGCGAGCCGGTCGCGGCGGTTCGGGGTGACGCCCTCCGCCTCGATCAGCGCCTTCATGCGGGCGGGCCATTCCGGCGCGTCCGGGGCGGCGCAGAGGCCGCGCAGGAAGGCGAGGGAGCCGATGATCTCGGAGAGCCGCATCAGGTCGCGGTCGTAGGGTGCGGGCGGCGGCTCGGCCGGGCCCGGGGGCTCCTTCTCCTTCTCGGCCGGCTTGGAGCCCGGCCGGGCGGAGGGACGCGACTGCGCAACCGCTGCGGGTGAGGGCAGGGCGAGCGCGAGGGCGGCGGCGAGCCCGAGCGCACGGAACAAATCATGACATGTCACGACATCGCCCCCGCGCGATGCCGCGCCACGGCCGCGAAGGCCTCCGCGAGCGTGTCGGCGAGCCCCGGCGTGGTGGCGAGCGCCGCGATCTCGGCGGGCTCGGCCCAGCGCACGGCGAGCGCCTCCGGGCCCGGCGCCGGCTCGCCGCCGCGCCAGAGGGCGGCGTGCGGATGGACCACGTAATGGTGGCGGACGCGGCCCTCCGCGTCGCGCTGGATGATCTCGGTGGGGCCGAGCACGGCCACGACCTCCGCCTCGAGGCCGACCTCCTCGCGCAATTCGCGCAGAGCCGCGCCGGCCAGCGCCTCGCCGGCCTCGACGAGGCCGCCCGGCAGGGTCCAGACGCCGCGCATCGGCTCGTTGGCGCGGGCAGCGAGCAGCACCCGGCCGTCGCGGATCACCGCGATCGAGGCGCCGACGAAGGGCCTTGCCGGGAACAGGCGGGTGGGATCGGCGCTCGGATCCGCGCTCACGGGCGCACCAGGGCGACGCGGCCGTCGGCGAGGCCGACGAGGAGATGCGTGCCCGCCCCCGAGCCGAGCGCCGCGACGCCGTGGGCGGCCGGGGCGGGCAGGGCGATGCGGGCGCGCTCGCGGATCGTGCCCTTCAGCGAGACGAGGGCGAGGGCGCCCCGGTCGAGGGTCGGCAGGGCGAGATCCCGGTCGCCGTCCCGGTCGGGCTCGAGGATTGCGGCGAGGTCCGCGTTGTCGATGCCGTCGGTGTAGCCCGGCGCCTCGGCCGCGAGGGCGAGGGTGCCCTGCGCGTAGGTCCAGAGCTGCAGCACGCCGGCGCCCTCCGGCGCCCGGACCGCCGCGATCTGCGGCCGGCCGGTGCCGGCGAAATCCGCGACCGCCGCGACCTTGAGCGGACCGCCCTCCTGCGGCGGGCTCCGGGCGATCACGCTCCAGGGCGCGCCCTCGCCGGTGCGGCCCACGACGGCGAGGGCGGATCGCGCCCCGCCGAGCGCCGTCACCGCCAGGAAGGCGGGCCGCCCGTCGAGCCGCGCGACCCGCGGGCGGCGCGGGGCGAAGACGGCCTCGTCGCCGGCCGCGACGGTCGCGGTCGCGACGGGGACCGGCTTCGGGTCGGCGCTCACGGCAACGGGCTGGCGCTCGCGGATGGTCAGGCCCGCCGCGTTGCCGGCTGCGTCGGAGCCCAGCGCACCGCCCATCGCCCGGGTCGGCCCGGTCAGGTAGGCGCTGAGCGGGCCGGACTGGGCGCGCCGCGAATTCGGCAGGGCGCCGCGCGGCGTCTCGGCGACGGCGAGCCCCTCGATCGCCTCGGCACCGAGCAGCGTGGTGCGGATGCTCCCGTCGGCGAGGCTGAGCGCCGCGCCGCCCTCCTCGCCCCAGACCACCACGAGGGGCGCGCCCGCCTCGTCGGCCGCCGGCAAGGCCGGATCGGCGCTCTTCGGCCGGGCGATCGGCAGGAGGCCGGAGGTCGCGACCGCCACCGCGACCTCGCTGCCCGGCCCCCGCATGGCCTTCGCCCGGAAGGGCAGGTCGAGGATCGTGACCGCGGGCTCGGCCGCGGCGGGGGCGGAGGCGATGAGGGCGACGAGCAGCAGGGCGAGGCGCCTGCGCTCAGACATGCTGGCCGCCATTGATGTGCAGCTCGGCCCCGTTCACGTAGGAGGAGGCCTCGGTGCACAGGAAGTAGATGGCCTTGGCCACCTCGTCGGGGGTGCCGAGGCGGCGCTGCGGGATCTGCTCCACGAGCTTCTCGGTGCCTGGCGACAGGATCGAGGTGTCGATCTCGCCGGGCGAGATCGCGTTGACCCGCACGCCGAGCGGCCCGAAATCGGCGGCCATCTCGCGGGTCAGCGCGGCGAGCGCCGCCTTCGAGGTGCCGTAGGCCGCTCCCGCGAAGGGATGCACCCGCGAGCCCGCGATCGACGAGACGTTGACGATCGAGCCCTTGGCGCGGGTCAGCTCGTCGCACAGGCCCCGCGCCAGCAGGATCGGGGCGAAGAAGTTGACCTGGAACACCCGCTGCCAGTCGGCGAAGGGCGTGGCGATGGCGCCGAGCCGCGCGCCGTCGGCCGCCTTTGGCGAGATGCCCGCATTGTTGACGAGGGCGTGCAGGAGGCCACCCTCGGCGGCGAGGCGCTCCGCCACCTCCTCGACGCCCCGGACCGTGTCCTCGGCATCGGCGAGATCGACCTGCAGGTGGTCCTCGGGCCCCATCTCCCAGGGGCAGTTCTCCGGGAACGGGTGGCGCGAGCAGGTGATCACCCGCCAGCCGGCGGCCGAGAACCGCTTGACGGTGGCGTGGCCGATGCCGCGGCTCGCGCCCGTGAGCAGCATGACGCGCCGGCGTTCGTTGCTGGATGTGGCCAAGGCCCTGCCTCTCAACCCGTCGACCCGCCGTCGACCCGCGCGCGCGGACCGGTCAGCGGTCCGGCGGGCTCTCAGGTCTAAGCGGAGCGCCTCCGGAAATCCAGGGTCCGTGCCGCGGCGCAGCAAGGCCGGGCGGGGCTGTGGGCGGCAGGCCGGCGGCGGGCCGGCCGGGCGCACGCGTTCCTCCCCGGGGCGATCGGTGCTAACCCGCCGTCCCGCCGCAACTTCCCCGGGGCCCACGCTCATGACGCAACCCGTGCCCGCCGCCTCCGAGACCCGCGACCGGATGCCGGAGATCCCCGCCGAGCGGCTGACGGAAGCGCAGAGGCGGGCTGCCGCGGCGTTCGAGCAGGCCCGGAAGACGCCGGTTTTCGGGCCGTTCGTGCCGCTCCTGCGCAGCCCCGACTTCATGCTGACGGCGAGCAGCATGGGTCTCTACCTGCGCTACGACAGCGTGCTGCCCCTCAGGATCAGCGAGTTCGTGATCCTGATCGTGGCCCGGGCCTGGACGCAGCAGCTCGAGTGGCACATCCACGCGCCGATCGCCCGCGCGGCCGGCCTCGATCCCGCCATCGTCGAGGCTCTCCGGGAGGGCCGCCGGCCCGACGCGATGCCGGCCGACGAGGCCCTCGCCTACGCCTTCTCGACGGAGCTGCAGCAGAACCGCGCGGTGAGCGACCCGACCTACGCGGCCGTCGTGGCGCGCTTCGGCGAGCAGGGCGCGATCGATCTCGCGGGGATCAACGGCTACTACACGCTGCTCGCCATGACGATGAACATGGCCCGCACCGCGCTGCCCGACGGCGCCCCGCCGCCCCTGCCGCCCCTGATCGGCTGACCGCCCGCGCGGGTGGGCGGACTTCGGGCGGAGATCGAGCGGGCATGGACCCAACCGCCCGCATCACGAGATCGTAAGGAATCCGCGCGACGTTGCGGCTCCCTCCCTCGGGCGAGGTTGCGTCGCGCGCCGGCGGCGCCGGGCCGGGAGGCCGCGTTCGACGGGGATCCGCGATGTGCTCAGCCGCCGAGGCCGGCGCAGGTCCGCCGTCACGCGTCGGCCCGCGGGCGGGCGAGGCCCCGTCTTCCCTGTTCCACCGGCCGGCGATCCTCTGGCTGCTCGTCGTGATCGCCCTCGTGCAGGCCTACCCGCTCGCGGACATCCGGGACGCGGTCACGCAGCTGCGCGTCGGCGACACGGACGACGCCATGCGCCTCGTCGCGGTACGCGACCTCGTCTCCGGGCAGGGCTGGTTCGACACCGTGCAGCATCGCTTCCTGCCGCCCGAGGGGGTGCGCAGCCACTGGTCACGGCTGATCGATGCGCCGCTGGCAGCCCTTCAGATCCTGCTGGCGCCCGTCCTCGGGCGACCCTTCGCCGAGGGTCTGAGCGCCGTCCTCTGGCCGGCGGCCCTGCTCGTCCTCAACGGCTGGCTGCTGCTGGCCGCCCTGCGGCCCCGGTTCGGCGGCCCGGCCGCGATCCTCGCGGTCTTCGCCGCGACCGTGAGCTGGTCCGTGACCGCGCAATTCGCGCCGGGCCGCGTCGACCATCACAACGTGCAGCTCCTGCTCGTCCTCGGCATCGGCCTGCGCCTCATGCGCGACGGCTGGCGCGCGGGGGCCGGAGCCGGGCTGCTCGCCGCCCTGTCGCTCGCCGTCGGGCTGGAGACGCTGCCCTGCCTCGCCATGGCCGGCCTGTTCCTCGTGACCCGATGGGCCTGGCTGGGGCGCGGCGCGCTGCCGGCCCTGGCCGGCTTCGGCTGCGCGCTCGGCCTTGCAGCCCCGCTCCTCTTCGGGCTGCAGACGCCGCCCGCACTCTGGGCGGCGACCTATTGCGACGCGCTGTCGCCGCCCTGGCTGTGGCTTTGCGTCGCGGGCGCCGCCTGTGCGGGTGCCTGCGCGGCCCTCGACCGGCACCTCGACGGCCGATCCGCACGGTTCCGGCTCGCCGCCGCCCTGGGTCTCGGCGTCGCGGCGGGCTTCGCCGCGCTGTTCCCGGCCTGCCTCGGCGGCCCCTTCGCCGGGATGCCCGACAGGGTGCGGCAGGATTGGCTCCTCCAGGTCACGGAGATGCAATCCCTCGCGGGCCTGCTGGCCGGCGGGCAATGGCGCCTGCCTGCCGCCTACTGGCCCGCCATGCTGGCGGCCGCGCTCGCCGCCACCCTGCTGGCGATCCGCTCGCGGGAGCATCGACGCTTCTTCGGCGTGAGCGCCCTGTTCCTCTGGCCGGGCGTGCTCGGCGGAGCCTTCCAGCTGCGCGGCGTCTACCCGGCGGCCGGATTCCTGCCGCTGGTGGCCGGGCCCGTCATCCTCGGTGCGCTCGAGCGTGCCCTCGACGGCACGCGCGGATGGCGCGGCCGCCTCGCCGGCGCCGCGCTGGTCTGCACGCTGAACGGCCACGCCTGGGTCGCGCTCGCGGCGCTGGCGCCGGCGGGCGCCGCCGCGACCGGGGAGCGGCGGGGCGAGCCGGTCCGCGACTGCGCGGCGCCGGCGATCGTCGCCCCCCTCGACAGCCTGCCCGCCGGAACGGTGCTGGCCCCCATCGACATCGGTCCGGCGATCCTCCTCTACACGCATCATGCCGTGGTCGCGGCTCCCTATCACCGCGCCAGCCGGGGCCTCGTGGCCGCCCTCGAGGGCCTCGGGGGCACGGAGGCGGACCTGCGCCGGCAGATCGCGGCGACCGGCGCGACCTACCTCGCCCTCTGCCGCGGCCCGCTGCCCGAGGCGACACGGGAGGGGACGGCACAGGCCTTCGCGGCCGCGCTGCTGCGCGGGGCGGATCCTCCGGCCTGGCTCGAACCCGTCGCGATGCCGGCCGGCGCGCTGAGCGTCTGGAGAATCGGCGGCCGGGACCGGTAGGCCCGCCGGTGTCAGGGCGCGCCGGCCTTGCCGCGAGCCCGAAGTACGAAACCGTTCTTCGTCTGCGCCTCTTCACTCCGGACACGCAGCCAATATTGGAGTCCCCAAGCAGAGAATTCGCATTTGTTCATCCCGTCCGAACAGGCAGGTGCTACGCTTGGGGCTCAGTTCTGTTGAGGCACGCTTCGCCGCCCGCGTCCGCACAGGACGATCCCGGTGGGCAGCGAGGCGGGGACGCGCCGCTTCGTCCTGACGCGGCCTCCTCACACCGACATGCAACGGAGGCGGTCATGGATGTCACGAGACGGGTCTTCGCCGCGAGCGCTGCCGCGGTTCCGTTCCTCGGCCAGGGTCTGCCGCTCGCCCGGGCACAGAGCACCGCCCAGGACGCGCCCCTCATCGGCAACCACGCGGTGGCCGATCCGCTGGAACTCGCGACGGACGCCTACATCTACGGTTACCCGCTCGTCACCATGGAGCTGACCCGTCGCGTCCTCACCAACGTCGCCGCGCCCGAAGGCCTCAAGGGCGCCCCGATGGGCCAGTTCACCCATGCGCGCGAGTACCCGAATGCGAAGTTCCGGGCCGTCACGGCCCCCAACGCGGACACGCTCTATTCCGTCGCCTTCGTCGATGTCGGCAAGGAGCCCTACCTCCTCAGCCTCCCGGACATGGACGGGCGCTACTACCTGATGCCGATGCTCAGCGCCTGGACGAACGTCTTCGCGGTGCCGGGCAAGCGCACGAGCGGGACCGGACCGCAGACCTACTTCATCGCGGGGCCCGGCTGGAGCGGCAGCGTGCCGTCCGGGGCCGAGCTCATCCTCGCGCCCACGGGCCTGGTCTGGATCCTCGGCCGGACCTACTGCACGGGCACGCCCGAGGATTACAGGGCCGTGCACGCCCTGCAGGACCAGTACCGGCTCATCCCGGCGAGTGCCGCCGGCAAGCCGTACACGCCGCCGGTCGGCCGGGTCGATCCGGGCATCGACACGAAGACGGCCGTGCGCGAGCAGGTCAACCGCATGGACGCGGCGGCCTATTTCAACCTGCTGGCCGCCCTGATGAGGGACAACCCGCCCGCGCTCGCGGACGGGGTGGCGCTTGCCAAGATGGCCTCGCTCGGCATCGTCCCCGGCCAGCCCTTCGATCCGGGACGGCTGCCGCCCGCCACGCGGCAGGCCATCGACCAGGCGCCGGAAAAAGCGCTCGCCCGAATCATGGGGCATATCAAGACGACCGGCCGGCACGTGAACGGCTGGACCTTCACGACCGATGGCGGCGATTACGGCAAGGACTACCTGCAACGCGCGCTGATCACCGCCGTGGGCCTCGGCTGCAACCTGCCGCAGGACGCGGTCTACCCGACGACCACGGTCGATGCCGCGGGCCGGCGGCTCGACGGCGCTTCGAAATACGTGATGCGCTTCCCGGCCGGCGAATTGCCGCCCGTCGACGGCTTCTGGTCGCTGACGATGTACGACGCGGACTATTTCTTCGTCGACAACCCGATCAACCGCTACGCGGTGAGCCCGCGCGACAATCTCAAGGCCAACCCGGACGGCTCGGTCGACCTCGTCATCCAGGCCGAGAGTCCCGGCGCGCAGCGCGAGTCCAACTGGCTGCCCGCCCCGGGCGGACCCTTCGTGCTGATGCTGCGCACCTATTGGCCGAGGGACGCCCTGCTAAACGGATCCTGGGCACCGCCGCCGGTCACCCGCAGCGGCGGCGCCACGCTTTGAGAGCCTCCCGCACAGGCCGGCGGTTCACGGATTGATGCCGGCGAAAAGCTCGCCGCCGAAGAATTCACCGCCACGGGATCAGGCGCACATCACCTCTCCCGTGCGGGAGAGGTCGAGTCCGCGGAACGCGGACCGGGTGAGGGGTGCGCCGTTTCCGGAGAAGTCGCACCCCTCACCTCAGCCCTCTCCCGCACGGGAGAGGGGGCGCGTCGCGGATCAGGGCCCGTCCCGGTCGAGCCGCGCGGGACGATGCGTGGATGGGCAGGCCGGCACGGGGAGCGGCCGCGAGAAGCGCCCGCTCAGCGGCTCTTCCTGTAGAGCTTGCTCGCGACCTCGAAGATCTCCTCCGGCGCGTAGTTCGGGGCGAAGGCGCCGTAATTGCCGTCGAGCTCGGGGATCTTGCCGCCCTCCGGCATGCCGTCCACCACCTCGAGGTTGCCCGGCGGATCGCCCGGCAGCGCCACCTCGTCGTTCGACCAGACGCCCGCCGCCTCCTTGTAATCGTCCGGGCTGAACCGGTAGAGCCGGCGATGGCTGCCCTCGTTGAGGTACTTCTGGCATTCGGGGATGCGGGACAGGTCGATGTTGGGGGTCGGCAGCATCTTCTCGATCTCGACGCCGGTCAGCTTCTTCAGCGCCAGCGCGTAGGCGTGCGCGTGCACGGAGCCGCGCACCAGGAGATAGCCGCAGACCTCGCGGCCGGTCGGGTCCGTCAGGGTCTCGTAGACCCGCAGCTTGTGGAGGCGCGCACCGCATTCGAGGTGGAAGTTGTGCAGCAGGTCGATGATGATGTTCCCGGTCGTCGTGACCATGTCCATGTTCCAGGACGCGGCGTTGGCGTTCATCGGCATGGCGCCGCCGCCGTTCGACAGGAAGCTGCCGGCGAGCCGCACGTCCTTCATGTCCTCGAAGGGCGCCTTCGAGACGTCGACCTCCGGGGTCTGGTCGCCGGGACCGTTGTTGAGCATGGCGACGCCGGTCGAGACCAGCTCGACGTGGCCGAGCTCCTCCGCGAAGATGCTCGAGACCAGGCTGTAGAAGGGCCGAAGCTTAGACTTGTCGCGGAAATTGAAGCTCTGGAACATGTAGTTCCCGAGCGTCGACATCTCACCGTACTTGCCCCCGAGAAGTTCCTGCAGGGCGGCGGCGGCATTCGGATCGGGCTTCTTGGGCTGCGGCAGCTCGGCCTGAAGGCGGTCGATCCTCATGAACATGTCAGGCACCTCTCCGGTTCGGGGACATTGGAGGGGTGACCTTTCAACCTACGATTGGTTCCTGCCGCGAAGCTTACATCTCGATAACGAGGGGCCGCCGGGGGCCGGTCTCAAGGGTAGAGCCGCGACCGGCTCCAGCCCGCGCCGTCCCGCGTGAATCGCACCCGGTCGTGCAGGCGGTAATCCCCGTTCTGCCAGAACTCGATGCTGACCGGCTCGATGCGGAAGCCCGTCCAGTGCTCGGGGCGCGGCACCGGCCCGTTCTCGTAGCGGGCGGCGAGTTCCGCGACCTCGGCCATCAGGGTGGCGCGGTCGGCGAGGGGACGGGACTGCCGGCTCGCGATGGCGCCGATGCGGCTGTCCCGGTGCCGGCTCGCGAAGTAGGCATCCGCCTCCTCCGGCGTGACCCGCGTCACGGGGCCGCGGGCGCGCACCTGCCGGCGCAGGCTCTTCCAGTGCAGCACGAGCGCGGCCTGCGGATTCTCGGCCAGCTCCTCGCCCTTGGTGGATTCGATGTTCGTGTAGAACACGAATCCGCGACGATCGACGCCCTTGAGCAGCACCATCCGGACGTCCGGCAGCCCGTCGGCACCGGCGGTGGCGAGCGCCATGGCGTTCGGGTCCTCGGGCTCGGAGGCTTCCGCCTCCGCCATCCAGGCCGAGAACAGCCCGTAGGGATCCTCGCTCAGGGTGAAGTCGGGCCGCGCCGGCGGGGTGGAATCATCGATCCTTAACCGGTCCAAGGTCTAGTCCTCGCCTGTGACATCCGGGTCGGGGGCACCGACGTGGGGCACGTTCGAGCGCGTCTTCCCCTCGTGAGTGCAGGTGTAATGCGGCGTCGCGACTGTAAAGGCCAGACGGAACCGACGGCACGGATTTTCCTCTCGCGCTCCGCCTCCGGGCGGCCTGCGGCCCGCTGGCTCGCGGGGGCGGCGCTCGTCGCGCTCGCGGGCTGCAGCCAGCCGCTGATCGTCGTCCAGGGCGAGGCGGCCAAGCCCGACCCCGCCGCGGAGGTGGCGCCGGAGCCGACCGTCACCGGCAGCATCGGCCGGCAGCCGGCGAGCTTCGGTTCCGATCTCGGCGACGAGGACTGGCGGCGCGCGCACGCGGCGCTGACCGTCGCCCTCGACCCGCAGGGCAACGGCCGCCCGGTGAAGTGGGACAATCCCGAGACGCGCCTGCGCGGCTCCATCAACCCGACGGGCCTGCCCTACGTCGCCAACGACGAGATCTGCCGCGACTTCCTCGCTTCCGTGATCGGCCCGGACGCGAGCCGCTTCGTGCGCGGCACCGGCTGCAAGCCCTCCGGCGGCGCCTGGGAGCTGAAGCGGGTGCGCTCGTCCAAAACCGGTTGACGAAGAACTGGCTGACGAAGAACCGGCCGGGGACGGGCCGGCCGACGGGCCACCCGCTCATCCGTGCGGATGGCTTGACGGATTGCGGCGATGCGCCGACTTTTCGTGGAATGCGGCGTTGCAAAGAAGCAACACGCCGCCACATGACGGGTAACCGTCCGACCCGCCGAGGCCGATCGCCCGGCGCGCCACGAAGTTTCGAAAGAGCGATGCGCAATCCGTACGACGTTCTGGGGGTTACCAAGGGAGCGAGCGAGGCCGACATCAAGAAGGCCTTCCGCAAGCTCGCCAAGACCTACCATCCCGACCGCAACAAGGACGACGCCAAGGCGAAGGACCGCTTCGCCGAGGCCAACGCCGCCTACGAGATCCTGGGCGACGCCGCCAAGCGCGCCCAGTTCGACCGCGGCGAGATCGACGCGGAGGGCAAGCCCCGCGCGACCGGCTTCGAGGGCTTCTCGGGCTTCGGCGGCGGCCGGGCCAATTCCTTCGACTTCGAGGGCATGGCCCGCGGCCGCGGGCCCGGCGGCGGCGGCGGCATCGGCGAGGACATCTTCTCGCACCTGTTCGGCGAGGCCTTCCGGGCCGGCGGTGCGGGCCCGGGCGGCATGGGCCCGGGCGGCATGGGCGCGGGCGGAGCGCGCGGCGGCTTCCAGCGCGGGCCGGCCCGCGGCGAGGACGTCGCGGCCGAGCTGACCGTGACCCTCGAGCAGGTCGCGAGCGAGGAGAAGCTGCGGCTCGGCCTGCCGGGCGGGCGCGAGGTCGACGTGGTGGTTCCCAGGGGCGTGGTCGACGGCCAGACCATCCGGCTGCGCGGCCTCGGCCAGCCCGGGGCGCCGCGCGGCGAGCCCGGCGACGCGCTGCTGACGATCCACGTCCTGCCCCATCCCCGCTTCAAGGTCGAGGGCGCGGACCTGCGCGTCAGCGTCGAGGTGCCGCTCGAGGAGGCGGTGCTCGGCGGCCCGATCCGGGTGCCGACCCTGACGGGCGCCGTCGAGATGAAGATTCCCCCGATGACGAGCTCGGGCCGCACCTTCCGGCTGCGCGGCAAGGGCCTGCCGAAGAAGGACGGCAGCCGCGGCGACCTCCTCGCCACGACCGCCATCACCCTGCCGGCCGAGGCCGACGCCGCGCTGACCGACTACGCCACCGCCCGGCGGGCGGCGCGGGCGGAATAGGGTCGGCCCGCAGCGTCACCGCCCGCACTTCCCCCCTCCGCGCGCCTCCGCTAAGGATGCGCCCGGCGCTCCGGCCGTCCGAGACCCCGGACGGGCCCGCGGGGCGCCGCGGCGTTTCGTTTCAGGTGAATCATGGCGGATATCGACCCGGCTCACGATCGCGACGGCGCAGGCGCCACCGGAACCGGGTTGCTGGCGGGCAAGCGCGGCCTGATCCTCGGGGTTGCCAACAACCGCTCGATCGCCTGGGGCATCGCCCGGAGCGCCGCCGCGCACGGCGCGAAGCTCGCCTTCACCTACCAGGGCGACGCCCTGAAGAAGCGGGTCGAGCCGCTCGCCCGGGAGCTCGATGCGCACGTGATCGGGCATTGCGACGTCACCGATCCGGCCTCGATCGATGCCGTGTTCGAGACCGCGGCCTCGGTCTTCCCCGAGGGCATCGACTTCGTGGTCCACTGCATCGCCTTCTCGGACAAGGACGAGCTGACCGGCCGCTACGTCGAGACGAGCGAGGGCAACTTCACGAAGTCGCTCCTGATCTCCTGCTACTCCTTCACGGCGGTGGCGCAGCGCGCCGAGAAGCTCATGCGGAACGGCGGCTCGCTCCTGACGCTGACCTATTACGGCGCCGAGAAGTGGATGCCCCACTACAACGTCATGGGCGTGGCGAAGGCCGCGCTCGAGGCGTCCGTGCGCTACCTCGCGGCCGATCTCGGGCCGCAGAACATCCGCGTCAACGCGATCTCGGCCGGCCCCATCAAGACGCTGGCGGCCTCGGGGATCGGCGACTTCCGCTACATACTCAAGTGGAACGAGTACAACGCCCCGCTGCGCCGGACGGTCACCATCGACGAGGTCGGCGAGACGGCCGCCTACCTCGTCTCCGACATGTCGCGCGGCATGACGGGCGAGATCCTGCACGTGGACGCGGGCTACCATGTCGTCGGCATGAAGAACCCCGAGGCGCCGGACCTGTCGCTCGACAGGGAGTGAGGGCCGCCTCGGGCCTGCCGCGATCACCGGTCGTGGATCGGGCGCGGCTCCCCTCCGCCGCTCCGGAGAGGTCCGCTTTCATCGAGAGCCGGGCGCGGGTCCCCTCTCCCGTGCGGGAGAGGGACAGGGTGAGGGGTGCGACCTCTCCGGAGACGGCGCGCCCCTCACCCGGTCCGCTTTCGCGGACCCGACCTCTCCCGCACGGGAGAGGTGGGGCGGCGCGCCGACTCCGTTGGCACTCACGAGGACGTCGCTGCAGGGCTCGGCCGCTTCTCACCCGGGCGCGGGTCCCCTCTCCCGTGCGGGAGAGGGTCGGGGTGAGGGGTGCGACCTCTCCGCAGACGGCGCACCCCTCACCCGGTCCGCTGACGCGGACTCGACCTCTCCCGCACGGGAGAGGTGGGGCGGCGCGGACCCGGCAGCCTCCCGCGCCCTCAATCCGGCACCGTCATCCCGGCGATCCCCTTCGCCGCCTCCGGGTAGCGCGGGTCCATCGCCTCCAGAGTGTCCGCGACGGTGCGGGCGATGACGAGGTTGCGGAACCATTTCCGGTTGGCCGGCACCACGTGCCAGGGCGCGTAGGGCGTCGAGCAGCGGGTGAGGGCGTCGTTGAAGGCGCTCTGGTAGGCGTCCCAGGCCCTGCGCTCGACGAGGTCGGCCGGGTCGAACTTCCAGTGCTTCGCCGGATCGGCGATCCGCGCCTCGAGACGCTTCTTCTGCTCCTGCTTCGAGATATGCAGGAAGAACTTCAGCACGGTGGTGCCGGTGGCCGTGAGCAGGCGCTCGAAATCGTTGATCAGCCCGTAGCGGCCGCGCCAGACCTCCTCGGGCACGAGGCCCTTCACCCGCACCACGAGCACGTCCTCGTAATGGCTGCGGTTGAACACGCCGATCATGCCCCGGCCGGGCGTGCGCAGGTGGTAGCGCCAGAGGAAGTCGTGGTCGAGTTCGTCCGTGCTCGGCGCCTTGAAGGACGAGACCCGGCACCCTTGCGGGTTCACCCCCTCCAGCACCGCCCGGATGGTGCCGTCCTTGCCGCCCGTGTCGATCGCCTGCAAGACCACGAGCAGGCTGCGCCGGTGCTCGGCGTAGAGCCGCTCCTGCAGGGCCTGGATGCGGGCGCGCTCGGCGGCGAGCATCGCCTTGGCGGCCTCCTTGTCGAGGCCGCCGTCGGCGTCCGGGTCGATGGCCGCGAGGTCGCAGCCGCGGCCCGGCTCGATCGTGACGATGCCCTTGGCGGCGGGCGCGAGCGCCGGGACGTGGCCCCCGATCAGGCCGGGGCTGGCGCCGGCGATCTCGGCGGCGGCCGCCGCCCAGAGCGCGGAGGAGGGCACCGCGTCGCGCGCCGCCTGCCGCCGCGATTCGCCGCCGCGAGACTCCTGCGACTTTGTCACGCCTCCCTTGTCCTCGCGCTGGCCCCGACCATGCTTGCCGTGTTTCTTCGCCATGACGAAATTCTGTTGCTCGCAATCGACGCGCCCCGTCCGGGGCGCTGAGGAGGGTCGCGTGAAGGCGACAACCATCGGCAGCCCGGGCCGTTCCGGCAAGCGCCGGCATCCCGGCGCGGCCGTCGGGGCCGGCAGGGCCTGACCGAGATGGCGACGATCTACTTCGTCCGGCACGGCCAGACCGACTGGAACGCCGAGGGGCGCCTGCAGGGGCAGCGCGACACCGCGCTCAACGCCACCGGCCTGCGGCAGGCGGAGGAGGCCGCCGACCGGCTCCGGGCGCTCAGCGGCGACAGCCTCGCCGGGGCCGACTTCGTGGCGAGCCCGCTTCTGCGCACCCGGCGCACCATGGAGGCCCTGCGCGCCTGCCTGAACCTGCCGCCGGAGGGGTACCGCACCGATCCGCGCCTGAAGGAGATCGGCTTCGGCGCCTGGGAGGGCTCGACCTGGGCGGAGATCCGGCGGCGCGACCCGGCCGGCGCCGCAGCGCGCGACCGCGACCGCTGGGGCTACCAGCCCCCCGGCTTCGGGGCCGAGAGCTACGCGATGCTCACCGAGCGCGTGGCGCCGGCGCTCGCCGCGTTCCGCGGCACCACCGTGGTGGTGGCCCATGGCGGCATCGCCCGCGCCATGCTGGTGGCGCTCGGGCATCTCGAGCCCTGGAGCGCCCCGCGCATCGGCATCCGCCAGGGCGGCGTGCTTGTGCTCGAGGACGAGCGCTGGCACTGGGCCTGAGAATTGTCGGCGCGGAAGCGGATCGCGCGAGGGCGCCCGGCGGGCACGGCTGCGTATTCAAGCCCGGTTCAAGGATCCGGGCTATAGGGGAGATTGCGCATCCCGCAACGGGATGCGGGCGTCGCGTGTTTCCTCCAGCCCGCCCGACACGGCGCGCCGGCTCCTCGGCGGGGCCGTGCGCTTCGTGCGGGCGAGTGCGGGACGCGCCTCGATAACGGCACGATCCCGGGCCATGGACCGGCAGGTGGACGGATCCCGGTGATCGGGACCGGTTGCGGAGCAACGCATGAGCAGTCTCGCCGAGATGACCCGGCCCGCCGCGGGAGCCCGCGCGGAGGATTCGGGCCGGCTCGGAGCCGCCGGCCTTGCCGGGAAGGCCGTCCTGCGCGGCCCCGCGCGGCCGGACCTGGTCCGCGACGAGGTCCTGCCCGAGATCTTCCTGGCGAGCGCCGCCGCGCGGCCCGACCATCCGGCCCTGATCGACGGCGCCGCGAGGAGCCCGGACGGGCGGCACACGCGCCTCACCTACGCGGAGGTGGCCGAGCGGGCGCGGGACGTCGCCCGCGGCCTCGCCCATCGCGGCATCGGGCCCGGCGACGTCGTCGGCCTGTGGATGGCGCGCGGCCCCGATCTCCTGATCAGCCAGATCGGCATCACCCTCTCGGGGGCGGCCTGGCTCCCCTTCGACGCCGAGGCGCCCGCCGACCGCGTCGCGGTCTGCCTGGCGGATGCCGAGGCCAGGGCGCTGCTCGTCTCGGAGGCCCTGAAACCCGGGGCGCCCGACGCGGCGCCGGCCCTGACGCCGGCCGAGCTCTCCGCCGCCACGCCGGCGGAGGCCCCGGTACCCGACCCGCGCGCCGCCGGCCTGACGCCGGAGCATCCGGCCTATCTGATCTACACCTCGGGCTCGACCGGCGTGCCGAAGGGCATCGTGATCAGCCACGCCAACATCTGCCACTTCCTGCGCTCCGGGAACGCGCTCTACGGCATGCGGCCCGACGACGTCGTGTTCCAGGGTGCCTCGGTCGCCTTCGATCTCTCGATGGAGGAGATCTGGGTCCCCTACCTCGTCGGGGCGAGCCTGTTCGTGGCCTCGCCCGCCATGATGGGAGACGTCGAGGCGCTGCCCGGCATCCTGACGGAGGCCGGCTGCACGGTGATCGACACCGTGCCGACGCTGCTCGCCATGATCAGCGAGGACCTGCCGAGCGTGCGCCTCGTGCTCCTCGGCGGCGAGGCCCTGCCCGAGCCGCTCGTCGCCCGCTGGGCGACGCCCTCGCGAAAGCTCTTCAACACCTACGGGCCGACCGAGGCGACCGTGGTGGCGACCGCCGCCGAGATGCGGCCGGGCGAGCCCGTCACCATCGGCGGGCCGATCCCGAACTACACCGTCTACGTCGCCGACGAGGCCCTGAACCTCGTGGGGCCGGGCGAGCCCGGCGAGCTGCTGATCGGCGGGCCCGGCGTCGCCAAGGGCTACCTGCAGCGCCCGGAGCTGACGGCGGAGAAGTTCGTCGCCAACCCCTTCGCGCGCGGGGGCATCGACGGCGGCATCGACCCGGTGCTCTACCGCTCGGGCGATGCCGTCTCGCTCGATCCGGTGGGCAACATCCTGTTCCACGGCCGCATCGACGACCAGGTGAAGATCCGCGGCTTCCGGGTGGAGCTCGGCGAGATCGAGGCGCGCATCCAGGCGCAGCCGGGCGTCAACCAAGCGGCGGTGGTGCTGCGCCAGGACGACGGCGTCGACCGCCTCGTCGCGTTCCTGGTGCCCGAGCGCGGCGCCGCCATCGACAGGGGGACCTTGCGCCAGACGCTCGCCGGCCAGATGCCGCCCTACATGGTGCCGGGGCATTTCGAGCTCGCCGAGACGCTGCCGCGCCTGACCTCGGGCAAAGTCGACCGCAAGGCGCTGAAGGCCGCGCCGCTCACGGTCGCGAGCCCCGAGGGCGAGCAGGAGCCGCCGCGGAACGAGACGGAGGCCGCCCTGCTCGCGGCCGCCAACCAGGTCTTCGGCGCCCAGCCGATACCCTTGGAGGGAGATTTCTTCGCCGATCTCGGCGGCCATTCCCTGCTCGCCGCCCGCTTCGTCTCGGCGGTGCGCGAGACCCCGGCGCTCGCCGGCATCACCCTGCAGGACGTCTACGCCGCGCGCACGCTGCGGGCGATGGCGGACGCGCTGATCGCCCGCACCGGCGGCGTCGGCGCCGAGGCCGCGACCCGCGACCTCGGCTTCGAAGCGCCCCCGCTCCTGCGGCGGGCCCTGTGCGGCCTCGCCCAGGCCCTGGCGCTGCCCTTCGTGATCGCGCTCGCCACCTCGCAGTGGCTCGGCATCTTCGTGACCTACCTGCTGCTCACCGGCGGCTCGCTCGGCTTCTTCGGCGAGCTCGGCGTGCTGCTCCTCGTCTACATCGCCATCAACGCGGTCACCGCCTGCGTGGCGGTGGCGGCCAAGTGGCTGATCCTCGGGCGGACCAGGCCCGGCCGCTACCCGCTCTGGGGCGTCTACTATTACCGCTGGTGGCTGGCGCAGCGCCTGACGCCGCTCGTCCACGTGAAGTGGCTGCAGGGCTCGCCGGCCATCGTCATCTACCTGCGGCTGCTCGGCGCGCGGATCGGGCGCGACACCCTGATCTCCGACATCGACGTCGGCGCGCCGGACCTCCTCAGCATCGGCGACGGCGCCTCGCTCGGGGGCCGCCTCGTGATCGCCAATGCCGAGGTGGTGGGCGACGAGCTGGTGATCGGGACCGTCTCGATCGGGCGCGACGTCGCGGTCGGCACCTCCTGCGTGGTCAGCCACGACACGGTGATCGGGGATCACGCCGAGATCGCCGACCTCACCACCGTGCCGGCCGGGACCCGGATCGGCGAGGCCGAGCGCTGGGACGGCTCGCCCGGCCGCAAGGTCGGCATGGCGGATCTGGCGGCGGATCCCGCGGGCCTGCCCGCGCCCGCGACGGCCTCGCCCCGCCGCCGGGCCGGCTTCCTCGCGGCCTACGCGCTGCTGCTCGCCGCGATCCCCGCGGTCGGGCTGCTGCCGATCTTCCCGGCCTTCTTCCTCTTCGACCAGATCAGCGACTCGCTCGGCGACATGACCGACATCGACTACCACTTCTACCTGCCGCTGCTGACCTGGCCGACCGCGATGCTGATGACGGCCGGCACCGTCCTGCTGATCGCCGGGATCCGCTGGACCGTGCTGCCGCGGCGGCGGGCGGGCACCTACTCGATCCATTCGGGCTTCTACCTGCGCAAGTGGACCGTGGCGCTCGCCGCCGAGGTGACGCTCGAGACGCTCTCCTCGCTCTTCGCCACCGTCTACATGCGGGCCTGGTACCGGCTGATGGGCGCCCGGATGGGGCAGGGGGCCGAGATCTCGACCAATCTCGGCAGCCGCCACGACCTCGCCGAGGTCGGCGCGCGCAACTTCATCGCCGACGAGGTCGTCTACGGCGAGGAGGAGATCCGCCGCGGCTGGATGCACCTCGATCCGGTCCGCACCGGCGCGCGCGTCTTCGTGGGCAACGACGCCGTGGTGCCGCCGGGCGCCGTGATCCCGGACGACGTGCTGATCGGCATCAAGTCGAAGCCGCCCGCCAACGACAGGATGGCGCCGGGCGAGACCTGGTTCGGATCGCCGCCGATCAAGCTGCCGGTGCGCCAGAAGGTCGATCTCGGCTCGGCCGCCCAGACCTACGAGCCCGGGCTCGGCCCGAAGCTGCGGCGGGGCGTCTTCGAGGCCTTCTCGACCTCGTTCTCGCCGATGCTCTACATCACGCTCGCGATCACGGCGATCGACTTCTACTTCTACCCGGCCATCCTGGCGGGCGACTGGACGGGGCTCGCCGTCAGCTTCGTGGCCGCGAGCGTCGCCATAGCGGTGATCCAGTCCTCGGCCGTGATCGCGCTGAAATGGCTCCTGATGGGCCGCTACCGGCCCGGGATGCGCCCGATGTGGTCGTGGTGGGCGATGCGCACCGAGGCCGTCGCGGTGGCCTATTGGGGGCTGGCCGGCAAGGTGCTGCTGGAGCACCTGCAGGGCACGCCCTTCCTCCCCTGGGCGCTCAGGCTCTTCGGCGTGAGGGTGGGGCAGGGGGTCTGCATGCTCACCACCGACATCACCGAGTTCGACTGCGTGACGATCGGCGACTTCGCGACGATCAACCGGACCTCGGCCCTCCAGACGCACCTCTACGAGGACCGGATCATGAAGGTCGGGCGGGTGGAGATCGGCCGCGGCGTCTCGGTCGGCGCCTTCTCGACGGTCCTCTACGACACCCGCGTCGGCGACTACGCGCGGTTGCGGCCCCTCACCATCGTGATGAAGGGCGAGTCGATCCCGCCCCACTCGGAATGGGAGGGCGCGCCGGCCGTGCCGGTGGTGCACGCTCCGGCGGCCGGCGCGGCCTGAGGGGCGGGAGCGCCCCGGGCCGGCTCAGGCCGCCTCTTCCCGCTTGCCGAGGCGCTTGTCGAGGTAGGTCTCCACGGTCCGGGTCAGCTCGTCGACCTTGCCGTCGAAGAAGTGGTTGGCGCCATCGACCATCTGGTGCTCGATGATGACGCCCTTCTGGGTCTTCACCTTCTCGATCACCGGCATCACCTCGCGGGCCGGCGCGACACGGTCCTCGGAACCGTGCACGAACAGGCCCGAGGAGGGGCAGGGCGCCAGGAAGGTGAAGTCGTAGCGGTTGGCCATCGCGGCGATCGAGATGAAGCCCTCGATCTCGGGCCGGCGCATCAGCAGCTGCATGCCGATCCAGGAGCCGAACGAGACGCCGGCGATCCAGCAGGACTTCGCCTCGGGGTTGACCGACTGCACCCAGTCGAGCGCCGCGGCGGCGTCCGAGAGCTCGCCCGAGCCGTGATCGAACGCGCCCTGACTGCGCCCGACGCCGCGGAAGTTGAAGCGCAGCGCCGCGAAGCCGCGGTTGGCGAACGTGTAGAAAAGGTTGTACACGATCTGATTGTTCATCGTGCCCCCGAACTGGGGATGCGGGTGCAGGATGATCGCGATCGGCGCGCCCTTCTTCTTGGGCGCCTGGTAGCGCCCCTCGAGCCGGCCGGCGGGGCCGGTGAAGATGACCTCGGGCATGGTGTCCAATACTCCTGGCTGCCGCCGACGGCGCGGCCCGACCGGGACATGGCAGGCGCCTACGCAAATGCCGTCCCGTGAGCCTTGACTCGGGCGAGGACGAATCTAAAAGCGCTCTTAGAATCGTTCTAGGCTATTGGAACAATTCTAAAGTAGACGCCTTGACCCGTGACTGCCGGTCGTTCCACCGCCGTCGGCTGCATGAAATGCGTGCGGTGCGCGCGCCTTAGCATGACGCGGGGGGGCAAAAGCAAGGAAATGTCGGCGATCGACGGGTCGCTCGCGCAGGGTTGTTCATGACGCAGGGCCGCGCCTATCTCGACCACAACGCCACCTCGCCGGTCCGGCCGGAGGTTGCGGCGGCGGTCGCGCGCGCGCTCGCCCTGCCCGGCAACCCCTCTTCGGTCCACCAGGAGGGACGTGCCGCCCGCGCAGCCCTGGAGGCCGCGCGCGAGGCCGTGGCCCAGCTCGCCGGCACGGCGCCCGATCGGGTCGTCTTCACGAGCGGCGGCACGGAGGCGGCGAACGCGGTCCTGTCCGGCGCCCTGCGGCGCGCGGGGCTGCCCGCCCCGAGCAAGCTCCTGATCGGCGCGACCGAGCACCCCTGCGTCTCCGCCGGCCATCGCTTCGCGCCCGATTGCGTCGAGACGATCCCCGTCGACGCGAGCGGCCGGATCGACCTCGGCGCGCTCGGCGCCCGGCTCGACACGCTTCGGGACGCGGTGGTGCTGGTCTCGGTCCACGCCGCAAACAACGAGACCGGCGTGGTGCAGCCGCTCTCCGAGATCGTGGCGCTCGCCCGCGGTCATGGCCGCGCCCTCGTCCACAGCGACGCCGTGCAGGCGATGGGCAAGATCCCGGTCGATTTCGACGGGCTTGGCCTCGATGCCCTGACCTTGTCGGGCCACAAATTCGCGGCGCCGAAGGGCGTCGGCGCGCTGGCGCTCGCGGAGGGCGTCGGCCTCGAGGCGCCGTTCCTGCGCGGCGGCGGCCAGGAGCGGCGCCTGCGCGGCGGCACCGAGAACCTGCCCGGCCTCGCCGGGATGGGCGCGGCCGCGGAGCTTGCCGCAACGAGGCTCGCGAGCGAGGCGCAGCGTCTCGGGCTGCTGCGAGACGAACTGGAGGCGGGCGTGCTCGCGCGCGCCCCCGACGCGGTGGTGTTCGGGCGCGGCGCGCCGCGCCTGCCGAACACCCTGAGCTTCGCGGTGCCGGGGCTCGACGCGGCGACCGCCCTGATCGCGCTCGACCTCGCGGGCGTGGCCGTGTCGTCGGGCTCGGCCTGCGCCTCGGGCAAGGTGGCGCGCTCGCCCGTCCTCGCCGCGATGGGCGTGAGTCCTGCGCTGAGCGCGGGGGCGCTGCGCGTGAGTCTGGGCTGGAACACGGTTGAAAGCGACGGGCCTCGCTTCCTCGACGCCTTCGAACGCGTGATTTCGTCCCTATATAAGCGGCGAGGGGAGGCGGCGTGAGCGAAGCTGCCCCAAGCCATCTCGGAAACCCCCGGCCCTTGACGCCGGTGTTGGTAGGAGAAGCCTGATGCCTGCAGTGCAGGACACGGTCGATCGCGTTCGCGCCATCGACGTCGACCAGTACAAGTACGGATTCGAGACCACGATCGAGATGGAGAAGTCCGAGAAGGGCCTCTCCGAGGACGTGATCCGCTTCATCTCGGCCAAGAAGAACGAGCCGGACTGGATGCTGGAGTGGCGGCTCGATGCCTACAAGCGCTGGCAGACCATGAAGGAGCCGGACTGGGCGCGCGTCTCCTACGACAAGATCGATTACAACGGGATCTACTACTACGCGGCGCCGAAGCGGCAGGCCGCGCAGTCCCTCGACGAGATCGACCCCGAGATCCTGGCCACCTACGAGAAGCTCGGCATCCCGCTGCGCGAGGTCGAGGTGCTCGAGGGGATCGCCCCCGAGCGGCGCGTGGCCGTCGACGCCGTGTTCGACAGCGTGTCGGTCGCCACCACCTTCAAGGCGGAGCTCTCGAAGGCGGGCGTGATCTTCATGCCGATCTCGGAGGCCGTGCGCGAGCATCCCGATCTGGTGCGGAAGTATCTCGGCTCGGTCGTGCCGGTGACCGACAATTTCTTCGCGACGCTGAACTCGGCCGTGTTCTCGGACGGATCGTTCGTCTACATCCCGCCGGGCGTGCGCTGCCCGATGGAGCTGTCGACTTACTTTCGCATCAACGAGCGCGACACGGGCCAGTTCGAGCGGACGCTGATCATCGCCGACAAGGGGAGCTACGTCTCCTATCTCGAGGGCTGCACCGCCCCGAAGCGCGACGACAACCAGCTCCACGCGGCGGTCGTCGAGCTCGTCGCGCTCGACGATGCCGAGATCAAGTACTCGACCGTCCAGAACTGGTACCCCGGCGACAACGAGGGCCGCGGCGGCATCTACAACTTCGTGACGAAGCGCGGCGATTGCCGCGGCGCCCGCTCCAAGATCTCGTGGACGCAGGTCGAGACCGGCTCGGCCATCACCTGGAAGTACCCGTCCTGCATCCTGCGCGGTGACGATTCCCGCGGCGAGTTCTACTCGATCGCGGTCTCGAACGGCATGCAGCAGGTCGATTCCGGCACCAAGATGATCCATCTGGGCAAGAACACCACCAGCCGGATCATCTCGAAGGGCATCTCGGCGGGCAAATCGCAGAACACCTACCGGGGCCTCGTCTCGGCGCACAAGAAGGCGAAGGGCGCGCGCAACTTCACGAACTGCGACAGCCTGCTGATCGGCGACCAGTGCGGGGCGCACACCGTGCCCTACATCGAGTCGAAGAACGCCTCCGCGGTGTTCGAGCACGAGGCGACGACCTCGAAGATCTCCGAGGACCAGATGTTCTATTGCCAGAGCCGCGGGCTCTCCGACGAGGAGGCGACGGCGCTGATCGTCAACGGCTTCGTCCGCGACGTGCTGCAGCAGCTGCCGATGGAGTTCGCCGTCGAGGCCCAGAAGCTGATCTCGATCAGCCTGGAAGGCTCGGTCGGCTAGACGGGCGCGAGAGAGGGCCTGCGCGGGTCGGATCCCGCGGGCCCGCCTTCGCCCGCAATCGTATCTTCTGACTTTCGGAACTGACCATGCTTGAGATCAAGAACCTCGTCGTGCAGATCGAGGACAACCGCATCCTCAACGGCCTCGACCTCACCGTGAAGGACGGCGAGGTCGCCGCCATCATGGGGCCGAACGGGTCGGGCAAGTCGACCCTGTCCTACGTCATCGCCGGCAAGGAGGATTACGAGGTCCTCGAGGGCGAGATCCTGCTCAACGGCACGAACATCCTGGAGATGGGCCCCGACGAGCGCGCGGCCGCCGGCATCTTCCTGGCCTTCCAGTACCCGCTGGAGATCCCCGGCGTCGGCACGATGACCTTCCTGAAGGCCTGCCTCAACGCGCAGCGCAAGGCGCGGGGCGAGTCCGAGATCTCGACGCCCGACTTCATCCGGCAGGTGAACAAGGCCGCAGACAAGCTCGAGATCAACCGGGAGATGCTCAAGCGCGCCCTCAACGTCGGCTTCTCCGGCGGCGAGAAGAAGCGCATGGAGATCCTCCAGATGGCGCTGCTGCAGCCCGAGTTCTGCGTCCTCGACGAGACCGATTCCGGCCTCGACATCGACGCGCTGCGGATCGTCTCCGAGGGCGTGAACGCGCTGCGGGCGGAGGGCCGGTCCTTCCTCGTCATCACCCACTACCAGCGGCTCCTGAACCACATCGTGCCCGACAGCGTGCACGTCATGTCCCAGGGGCGCATCGTGAAGTCCGGCGGCAAGGAGCTGGCGCTCGAGCTCGAGGCGTCGGGCTACGCCGAGTACCGCGACAGCGAGGCGGCCTGACCCATGGCAGACGTCACCAATCTCCGCACGCCCGCCGAGGCCGGCCTGACCAAGCTGTTCGAGGTCGCCCGCATGAAGTTCCCGACGGGCGTCTCGATCGCCCGCGAGGAGGCGTTCCGCTACTTCGAGGCGGTGGGCCTGCCGAGCCGGCGGGTCGAGGCCTTCAAGTACACGGACCTGCGCGCCGCCCTGACGGAGGCGGCCGCGCCGGCCGAGGCGCCCTCCGCCGAGGCCGCGAAGGCGGCCGTCGCCGGGGCGAGGGGCTTTGCCGGCATCGAGGCCGTGCGCCTGACCTTCGTCAACGGCCACCTCGTCGCCGGGGCCTCCGACCTCGACAGGGTGCCGCCGGGCGTCACCGTCACGCCCCTCGAGGAGGGCCTGACCCGGGGCGATCCGCTGCTCGGGCAGCTCGCCCCCGTCGCCCAGACGCGCGAGAACCCGATCTACCAGCTCAACGCCGCCTTCATGGCGGACGGCGCGCTGATCCGGGTCGCGAAGGGCGCCCGGGTCGAGACCCCGGTCCACCTGCGCTTCGTCGGCACGGGCGACGCCGCCTTCTCGACGGCAACCCGCGTGCTCGTCGCCCTCGAGGACGAGGCCGAGCTGACGCTGCTCGAATCCCACGAGGGGCCGGACGGCGTTGCCTACCAGCCGAACGACGCGCTCGACGTGGTCGTGGGCGATCGCGCCCGCTTCCTTCACACCCGGCTCAACCTCGAGGGCCGCGAGGCCATCGCGCTCTCGACGATCTCCGCCCGGCTCGGCGCCGGTTCGCATATCGAGACCGTCAACCTCGTGACCGGGGCGGTGCTGTCGCGCCACCAGATCTACCTGCTCTTCGCGGGCGCGGACGCGACCGCCACGGTCAACGGCGCCACCATGCTGGGCAACGGGCAGCTCGCCGATTCGACGCTGCTCGCCGACCACGCGGCGGTGGGCGGGGTGAGCCGCGAGCTGTTCAAGACCGTGATCGACGGCGACTCGACCGGCGTGTTCCAGGGCAAGATCATCGTCGAGCAGGTCGCCCAGAAGACCGACGGCAAGATGAAGTCCGACTGCCTGCTCCTCTCGGACGAGGGGCAGATGATGAACAAGCCGGAGCTCGAGATCTTCGCCGACGACGTGGCCTGCGGCCACGGCGCCACCTGCGGCGCGCTCGACGACGACCTCCTGTTCTACCTCATGGCCCGCGGCCTGCCGAAGGCGCAGGCCGAGAGCCTGCTGGTCCAGGCTTTTCTGGGCGAGGCGATCGAGGCGGTGACCCACGAGGGCGCCCGGGAGGCGCTGATCGGCTCGGTCGAGGCCTGGCTGAAGGCCCGCGGCTGACCGGTAACGGCCGGCCTCCGGAGGGGCAGGTCGATCCGCTTTCCTGCCCTGGCCCCCATCCTGAGGCGCGGCGAAGCCGCCCCGAAGGAGGGTCCAGGGAGAGCAATGCCATCTGGAGGCCTCCTTCGAGGCCTCCGCTTCGCTCCGGCACCTCAGGATGAGGCTTGCGGGTGGGGGAGCGAAGGTCCCGGAAGGACGCGACGATGAACGCACCCGTCCTGCAGGCTCCCTACGACGTCGAGGCGATCCGGAAGGAATTCCCGATCCTGTCCGAGACGGTCTACGGCAAGCCGCTCGTCTATCTCGACAACGCCGCGTCGGCCCAGAAGCCGCGGGCCGTGATCGACGCCATGGTGACCTGCATGGAGACGGGCTACGCGAACGTCCATCGCGGCCTGCACTTCATGGCGAACGCCGCGACCGAAGGCTTCGAGGGCGCGCGCGAGACGACGCGCCAGTTCCTCAACGCGGCCTCGACCGACGAGATCGTGTTCACCCGCAACGCCACCGAGGCCTACAACCTGGTAGCGAGCGCGATGGGCTGGGCCGGCCAGATCGGCGAGGGTGACGAGATCATCCTGTCGATCATGGAGCACCACTCGAACATCGTGCCCTGGCACTTCCTGCGCGAGCGCCGCGGCGCGGTGATCAAGTGGGTGCCGGTCGACGACGACGGCAACTTCCTCGTCGAGGAATACGAGAAGCTGTTCTCGGCCCGCACCCGGATGGTGGCGATCACCCACATGTCGAACGTGCTGGGCACGGTGACACCGGCCGAGGAGATCGTGCGCATCGCCCACGCCCACGGCGTGCCGGTGCTCCTCGACGGGGCGCAGAGCGCGGTCCACCGAACCATCGACGTGCGGGCCCTCGACTGCGACTTCTACGTCTTCACCGGCCACAAGGTCTACGGCCCGACCGGGATCGGCGTGCTCTACGGCAAGCGGGAGTGGCTCGAGCGGCTGCCCCCCTACCAGGGCGGCGGCGAGATGATCCGGACCGTGACCGAGGACGCGATCACCTACAACGACCCGCCCCATCGCTTCGAGGCCGGCACGCCGGCGATCGTCGAGGCGGTGGGACTCGGCGCCGCGCTCGAGTTCATGATGACGCTCGGGCGCGACCGGATCGCGGCGCACGAGGCGGCGCTCACGGCCTACGCCCAGGACCGGCTCGGCGCGATGAACGCGGTGCGCCTCATCGGCACGGCCCGCGACAAGGGCGGCGTTATCGCCTTCGAGATGAAGGGCGCGCATGCCCACGACATCGCCACCGTGATCGACCGGCAGGGCGTCGCGGTGCGGGCCGGCACGCACTGCGCCATGCCGCTCCTCAGCCGGTTCGGGGTCACCTCGACCTGTCGCGCCTCGTTCGGGCTGTATAATACCCGCCAGGAGGTCGACGCCCTGGCCGAGGCGCTCGCCAAGGCCGAGATGCTGTTCGCCTGAAAGGTTTTTCGAGTATGTCCGATGAAACGATCACCGGCGGCACCAACGCCCCCGCGGTGGAGGGCGCCTCCGCGATTCCCGCCGAGGAGCTCGATCGCCTGACCGACGCTATCGTGGCGGCCCTGAAGACCGTCTACGACCCCGAGATCCCGGCCGACATCTACGAGCTCGGCCTGATCTACAAGGTCGACATCGCCGACGACCGCACGGTCTCGATCGACATGACGCTGACCGCACCGGGCTGCCCGGTGGCCGGCGAGATGCCGGGCTGGGTCGAGAACGCCGTCTCGGCGGTGCCCGGCGTCCAGTCCTGCGCGGTCACGATGGTGTTCGACCCGCCGTGGGACCAGAGCCGCATGTCCGACGAGGCCCGCGTCGCCCTCGACATGTGGTGAGGCGCGGGCCCGGGGACCGGACCGTCGGGAAGCGTCCCGGCACCGACCGGATTCCCCGGCCGCGGCCCCGCGGCGGTGGATTCATATCCGGCCGATGCTTATCTTCCCGTCGTCACCGTCCACGCACCCGCCCGGGCCTTGAACCCGGCTGCCGGAGAGCACTCGATGTCATCAGTTTTCAAGGTCATGTCGCTGACGCAAGCCGCGGCCGACCGGATCAAGGCCATCATCGCCGATGCGGAGCGGCCGATCGCCGGCCTGCGGGTCGGCGTGAAGAATGGCGGCTGCGCCGGCATGTCCTACACGATGGAATACGCGGACGGGCCGATGCCCGGCGAGGACACAATCGAGGATCGCGGCGTCACCGTCTTCATCGACCCGAAGGCGGTGCTGTTCCTGCTCGGCACCGAGATGGATTTCCAGACCACGAAGCTCGCGTCCCAGTTCGTGTTCAACAACCCGAACCAGACCTCGGCCTGCGGCTGCGGCGAATCGGTCGCGATCACGCCGGCCAATCCCGACGCGCTGCGCGCCGCCGTGGCGTGAGGCTGCGCGGCGCCCCGCGGCGCATCGGTCCGTGAACCGTCAGGCGACGTGGGAGAGCTCGTCGAGGGGCACGCTGTCGTCGACGCAGCGGTTGCGGCCCCGGCGCTTGGCCGCGAACATGCAGAGGTCGGCCCGCTCCAGGAGCGAGACCGGGGTATCGCCGCGACGATAGGCGGCGATGCCGAGGGAGACCGTGACCTTGCCGAGCGACTCGCCGGTGGAGCGCTTCACGAGCTCGCGCCCCATCACGCTGGTGCGCACCCGCTCCGCGATGACCTGCGCGGCGGCGCGATCGGTATCGGGCAGCAGGATGCCGAATTCCTCGCCGCCGAAGCGCGACAGCGTCGCGCCGGGCTGGACGTGCTCGCGCATCACGATCCCGACGAGGCGCAGCACTTGGTCGCCCGTGAGGTGTCCGTAGAGGTCGTTGAAGCGCTTGAAGAAGTCGATGTCGAGCACGATCAGGCTCGAGGTGACGCCGCGCGCGGCGGCCGCATCCACGGTCGCGGCCAGCATCTCCTCGAAGTGCTTGCGGTTCGACAGCCCGGTCAGCGGGTCGGTCAGGCTCTCGATGCGGGTGGCCTCGAGGGTCTCGCGCAGGGTCTCGATCTCGGACCGGCTCTCGCGCATCCGCGCCTCGAGGGTGCGGTTGTTGGCCGACACCTCGCGGGTGGTGGTGACGAGCGACGCGATGATCTCACGGATGCGCGCCCGGTTGAGCATCGCGCCGGCGAGGTCGTGCGAGAAGGCCTTGAGCGACTCGCCGTATTGCGCGGTCGAGCCGAGCGAGAGGTCGAGCATCTCGGTGATGCTCTCGATCTCGGCGAGCACGCTGGCACTCATCTTCTCGGCCGCGATGGAGAGGCGGCGGCCGTCGATGTAGGTGTCGTAGAGCGCGTCGATGTCGCCGTCGCAGAGGCAGCCGTTCTGCGCAGTGAGCCGCTTGATGGCGTCGCTCATCAGGGGGTGCGAGCCGGAGACGTAGGCGTACCAGACGCTGTAGGCCCGGGGCGTCGCCGAGGAACCGTAATCGCGCATGAGCTGGGTGGCGCGCTCCGCCACCGCGAAGGTCCGATCGCGGTCGCCGTGACTCCCGTCGCTCATCCGATCACCACCATCCGGTTAGTCCGGCCGCCCTGCGGATTCGGGGGACAGCCGTGCCCGCGAGGATGCAGCCGCGACAGTGGATGGAGCGTTAAGCGGCCGCGCGCGAGGCCGCCGAAGCGTGACGTTATTTGCGCTTTTTGACGATAGCCGGCCGGAGCAGGAAGGCCGGAACGTGCGCACCGAGGCCCACCGGCGTCTCGCCGTCCTCCTCGTCGCGGCGGTGGCGGCCGCGCTCGCTGCCGCGCTCCGGACGCTGCCGCGAGGGGGCCGACGCGACGGGATTGTCCTCACGCGAGGGAGCCTCGCGCGAGGGAGCCTCGCGGGCGGGAGTCGCCTCGGCCTCCGCGGCGCGGGCGCGCTCCGGGGCGTTGCGGCGCCCGGACGTGCTGCGGGCCTCGCCCGTGCCCCGGCCGCCGCGCGAGCGGCGCGCGGACTCGCCGCTCCGGGCGCCGCGTCCGCGGTGGCGCGTGCGGCCCTCGCCCTCGGCGTCGTCCTCGGGCAGCGCGGAGAGGTCGCCGTCGAGCCAGGGGATCGGCTGGCCGATCAGGGCCTCGATCGCCTGGAGTGAGCGGTCGTCGCCGCGGCCCACCAGGGTGAAGGCGTGGCCGGCCCGGCCCGCGCGGCCGGTCCGGCCGATGCGGTGGACGTAATCCTCCGGATGGTGCGGCACGTCGAAATTGAAGACGTGGCTGACCGCCGGGATGTCGAGACCGCGCGCGGCGACGTCGCTCGCCACGAGGAGCGGCACCTCGCCGGACCGGAAGCCGTCGAGGGCGATGGTGCGGGCGCGCTGATCCATGTCGCCGTGCAGCGCCGCGACGTTGAAGCCGTGGCTCGCGAGCGACTTCTGAAGCTGCGCGACGTCGCGCTTGCGGTTGCAGAAGATGAGGCCGTTGTTGAGCTCGGCCTCGCCGCGAATCAGCTGGCGCAGGCGGTCGCGCTTCTCGTGGCCCTCCGAGCCCGTGGCGACGAGGCGCTGCACGATGGTGGCGGCCGTGGAGGCGGGGCGGGCCACCTCGACGCGCTGGGGATTGTGCAGGAACATGTCGGCGAGCCGCTCGATCTCCGGCGGCATCGTCGCGGAGAAGAACAGCGTCTGGCGCGTGAAGGGCACCATCTTCACGATGCGCTCGATATCGGGGATGAAGCCCATGTCGAGCATGCGGTCGGCCTCGTCGATGACGAGGAGCTCGACGCCGGTCAGCAGGAGCTTGCCGCGCTCGAAATGGTCGAGCAGGCGACCGGGCGTCGCGATCAGCACGTCGGTGCCGCGGGTGAGCTTGGCGTCCTGGTCGGCGAAGGAGACGCCGCCGATGATGAGCGCGACGTTCAGCTTGTGGTTCGTGCCGTAGCGCTCGAAATTCTCCACGACCTGCGCGGCGAGCTCGCGGGTCGGCTCCAGGATCAGGGTGCGGGGCATGCGCGCCCGCGCCCGGCCCGTCTCCAGCATGGTCAGCATCGGCAGCGTGAAGGCCGCGGTCTTGCCGGTGCCGGTCTGGGCGATGCCCAGCACATCCCGGCGAGCGAGCACGTGCGGGATCGCCTGGGCCTGGATCGGCGTCGGCTCCGTGTAGCCGGCGGCTGTGACGGCCTGCAGGACCTTGTCGCTCAATCCGAGGTCGGCAAAAGACATTTTCTTTAGAGAACCGTTGCGCGCGCGAAGGGACCGGCCGGCGCGGAGGAGATCATCGCGGCAACGGCATCAACGGCTGTCTCGGCTTAGAACCCGCCGCGCATGCGAGTGCGGCGACACTTAGAGCCTTGGCCCGGCTTGTCAATCAGCCTCTCGCGCCGGGATCGGCCTTATCCCGCCGGCAAAGGCGGCCGGCAGCCGGCCTCAGGCGCCCGACCCGGCGAGCCGGCGGATGACCGTGCACGGGTCGAGATTGACCGATCGGGCCGCGGCGCCGATCGCGCCCGTGGTCTCCGGGTCGGGCAGGGCGCGCGCGGCGGCCTGCACGATCGGATCGGCGCCGCGCGGCCGCGCCACGAGGTGCGTCAGGTCGAGATGCGTCAGGTAATGCGCCCCGGCGCAGGCGACCACGATCGCGACGAGGCTGACGCGCGCCGCCCAGGCCAGGAGGCGGTAGCGGGCCGGGGCCTCAAGCTCGGCGGGATCGGGAAGGTCAGCGAGCATGAGGCCCATCCTGTTCGGCCGGACCTGGCCGGCGCGACCACGAGATTGTGCCGTCAGGGTTAATGCCGGCCTTACGGATCGAGCGGCGTTCCCGCAGCCTGCGTCCCGAACGAAAACACAGCGCGGTCCGTGCGCAGCGTCATCCTGCAGGATTGGGGTTGGCCGGCGCATCGTCGCGCAACACAAAATCGACAAACTTCGCCTTCTCTGCCGGCTATGCTTGAAGCGGCCGCGATGTGCGCCACGACACTTGCCGTCGAAGCGAAATCTTACCTGCGCATAACCTTCACCATTCGTTGACACATCCGACCTTATCTGAGGCTGCTTGTTGCAGGAAAGCGACAGACCCGGGAGCCACCAGGGCCTAAAAGCCCGCCGGCTTTCGCCAACCAGGACCAATGGACAGATGAAAAAGCTTCTCCTTGCTTCGACCGTTCTCGCCGGCATGACCGCAGCCGCCTCCGCGGCCGATCTTCCGCGCCGTGCGGCGCCGCCGCCGGTGTTCACGCCGGTTCCGGTCTTCACCTGGACGGGCTTCTACGCCGGCTTCAACGCGGGCTACGGC
>NZ_JBAWTG010000053.1:0-29573 GCF_037106235.1 Methylobacterium nigriterrae
CTGCATATCGATTTCCAGGTTGAACAGCCTCGGAGCCGTGTCAGGATCGGCATCGCATTGTGGCGGTTGCGGTTTATGGCTCTCCCGAGCCGTGAACTCGGCAATTTTCCGCGCGTCCTTGCTGTCCAGCGTCAGCGAGAAACATTGCATGTAGTCCCTGGGCAAAAGACGGTGCTCCCGAATGATTCGGAAGGCCAGGGCATACGCTTTGTCCTCTCCGGGAATGACAAGACGCGCAGTCACGGCCCGCGGGAGGTCCTTGATGTATGGTCCCTCATAGAAGGGCTGACCGGTTCCCGGACCATAGATGCGGTCATACGCGGCGACCATCGCCTCGATCTTGGGCAAGCATCGAAGCAGCGGCCCATCCTGTTTATCTGCACCTGATGCGAGCAGCTTCAGCGCTGCTTCACGATCCGGGGCAACAGCTACCTCTTGAGCAATGCAACTCGAGGCGGCCCGAATGTAAGGCAGGGCTCCGCGACGGCGGACCTTGTTCAGCTTCTCCCGTTCGGGAGCCGGAGGATCTGCAAACTCGGGCCGGATGATCGCGCCGGTTAAGCCTACGCCTCCTGGAGTCTCGCTAACCACCCCACTGACCTTGACGCTGCAAATGGTCGATGCTGCCGGTTTCTCGCAATTCTCCCGAGCCCAGAACTCGCTGCCGGGATCGAGACCGCGGCTCAGGAGCATCACGTAACCAACCCTAGCAGGGCCGCTGAACAGCGTGCACTGGATGCCCGATGGACCAGGGGCACCTAAGGCGCAGCGAGTCAGCGTGACCCGCTGTCCGATGCGATCCCGCCAGTTGTTGAAAAATTCCCGGCTGTTGAGCGGAAGCAGGGATGGCTCCGGAGCCAACGCCCTTGTGGCTGGTGACAGTTCTTGCGCCTGCACACTCGGCGAGGCCAAGAGAACCGCGACGAGCAAGACGACCGAGATCCACCGCATGCTTCACCTCGGGATCAGGAATAAGGGCGGGCCAATGAGATTGGCGGGGCAGACTGCTGAGACCGCGTGTAATCCACGGATCTCACAACCTGCCCCGCAGGCTTCGTCACAGATCGGCGGGCCGACGCGGCGGAAGCGGCACAAGTCTCGGGAGTAGCGGCGCCTGAACGGAGGAGGTCGTCTCCGGATCCTTGGGGCGGATCAGCCCCGGCTCCATCGCGCCTTTCGGGCCGTAGTTCTCGTAAGCCCACTCGCAGGCTTCGCCGCCCACACGCGCTGCCAGCTCACCCGCCAGCGCGTCGCGTCGGTGATCCACGAAGGTGCGTTCGCCCGGCGAGAGCGGCCCAAGCCCATTCGAGGCTACCAGACGATGAGCGGCTTTGTCCGAGACCTCGACCTCGCTGCAGGCGCGGGCTGCCGCTTCGGCGTGCGCCAGGTGAAACAGGCTTGCGAGCCGTCGGCGAACGACAGGGTTCTGCTCGCGATACACACCCGGAGCCGTAAATCCCCAACCCTGCTCCCACCAGCCCGTCTGGCCAATCTGGCCTGACGAAGCCGCAACGCTCTTGGGGGGCTGCGCTTGGCTCGATGAAGTTCCCGCAAGCACACCGCAGGCGAGAAAGACTGCTCCGATTGCAACTGATCTGATCATGGGCCGCGCTCCTCGAGCGTTTCTGGCCCGCATTCCCAAGGTGATGTTGGATCTGGCGTCCAACTCTCGAGAGAGACATGTGTCTGAGTGATTGTTCCGAGTAGAGCGTCGGCTGGAACGTCGATGCAGCAGATTGCATCAGCCTGTGCAAACCGGAAAATAGGAATTTCCGAACCGGAAAGCTGATGTACGCTGGTCAGGATCGGGGACGGACGATGACCAACGGCGAACTTCAGTTCCGCATCGGGCGCGCGAAGCGGATCGAGCAGGCGCTCGTCGGGAAGAAGTGGACCCGCATCCATCTCGCCAAGCTGACCGGCTACGATGAGCGCACCATCCGCAACATTCTGAGCGGCAAGCCCGTTCGCGACCAGACGATCGTGGATGTCTGCCAAGCGCTCGGCATTGAGCCGGAACTGGAGCAGGATCACCACATCGAGATCGCCGAGGAGCAGTTCGGCGCCTACGCCCGCGCGCCGTTCCGCGCCTACGAGGGCGCCTTCTTCGCCTATCGCCGCAGCTTCAGCGTGCCCTCGCGCCTGCTGCGCACGGTCATTGAGTTCGCCTGGTCACGGGAGAAGGCGTGCCTGACCTTTCAGGAGCACAGCCGCTACGCGAGCGCCCGAAAGCTGGTCAACAACAGCCAGGGCGGCTGCGTGCACATCAGTCCGCTGACGGACCTGATCCATCTTGTCACGAGCTGGCAGGGTGCGGTGCGGCTGATCACGCTGACGAAGATGCGGGGCGGCGAGCCGGTGATGCGGGGCGCCGTGCTGACCCAGAGCGAGCACCGCATGTTCTACCAGCCGTCCATCTCGCCGATGGTGCTGATCAAGATTGAGGACTACGAGCCGGAGCAACACCGGGCGATGGTGGGGCAGATCGATGCATCGGCTGAGGAGTACGAGATGGTTTGCGAGGAGCTGGAGCAGACCGAGCGCGAGGTCGTTCAGCTCGCAACTGCGCCTAGCCGGGAACTCGCCTAGCGCCGGTCGTGGTCCGGCGCGTCTGCGTATGGGGGGCTAAGCTGCCGTCGGTCGGGCCCCTCAGTCAGGAAATAAATAGAAGCTGCAACGGGTTAACTTGGGGCTCCCACTAGTCCGTCGGGCTTTACGCGGGCGAGCACGCGCTGCACCTGAACAGCCGTCCACGTGGAGCCTCCGCGGGCGACCGGGATGCTACGCTTCGTAAGGGCCCTGGCGAGCCCGCTGGCGTCGTGACACCTCGGAGCGGTTTGAGGGAGGGTAGGCGCCAGCTGCCGTTTATGAGCTTCTGCCTCCAAACTGCCAGGGCGGGCAGGGACCAACGCAGGAGTGGAATAGGGGTTTTAGGGGTTTTAGGGGTTCGTTGCTGGCCCTTGCCCCAAACTGTCAGGGAGAGGCTGACACTTTCCACGCGTAGGCTGTAGGAAACCCCTAAAACCCCTTAAACCCCTATCCCACCGCGCCGGCTTCAAAACTCCGACTCGTTGGTGGGGTAGGGCGCCGGCCCGACCAGGGAGAAACGGTTGCCGTTGCTCCCGTCGACCCGCATCTCGAGCCGGTGGCTCTCAACGACACGGCCGCTGATCCCTGACAGCCACTTGCCGAGCCGGCGGCTGTTCACCGCACCACCATCGCCAGCAACCCGCAGAAGGAGGTCACGGAACTCAGGCGCCTTGAACTCCTGCGAGCCGTAGTTGAAGTCCAAGCCGGGCGCCTTCTCGCAAGCCGCCTTGATGATGGCGTTGGTGGTGTAGCCTGACGCCAAACTCAGATGCTCGCGCCAGTGCCCGAATAGCTCGCGGACTGCGGACAGCGCCGGATCCTCCTCGCGAGCCGTCTCCATGCTGGCGACCGGATCGGCATGCCCAAGCCAGATCAGGGGCGCGCGCACCGTCGCCGACCAGTCGCCGTAGCTGCCGATCGGCCCGCACACAGTGGGTGAGCCCGCAGCGCGATAGGCCCGAACGATCGTCAGGGCTGCGGCGACGTAAGCGCCCCGATCTGCGAGCACGCGCTCAACCGGATCAAAGTCGAACGTCCGCAACTCCGGCCGCTCCACCTTGGCATCGAGGGTGCAGAGCACGGTGCGTCGGGTCATGTCACCGACCAACGTCAGGTTATTGCCGGTGGCGAAGACCGCGCAGCGGCATTCCAGCTCCGGAGCCTCGCTCTTGCCGAGGATGCGAACCTTGACCACCGGCCGCTCCGTCAGCTGGCACAGCATGTCTCCACCCAGCTCGCCATTGACGTTGTCCAGCGATACGACCGCGGCTGCGTCGCGCAGCAGGGCACCTAGGCGCTTCTCGGTTTCCTCCTCGGTTTTGCCTGCCGCAATGACGGGGCAGTGCCGCCCAGTCGCGATGGCTGAGGCAATGTCCACCAGCAGGCTCTTGCCCGTGCCTGGACTATGGGCTCGGATGGCATGGAGCGGCGCGACTGGCAGGGTTCCGCGCACCACCGCTGTCAGGATTCCAGACAGCGCCACGGCACGGTCGACCGGCTGGACGAACGGGAAACCCGAGAGCAGATCTTCCAACAGCCGAAGCGCCGCCTCTGCCTCCGCCCGGCTGGGCTGCGCTGAGAGTGGCGGCATCTGAAACGCGCGATCCAGCGCGAGGAACAGCCGCGTTTCGGGGTCATAGCCCGGCGTTGAGAGGACCGACCCATCCGGACGAAGCGTCGGCGTAGTGATGACGCCTGCAACCGATGGCAAGTGCCACTCGCCCTCGCGCACCAAGAGCGTCATCATCACCTCGACTGGCGGGTTGGTGTCGACCCACTCCTGCCCGCGCTTGTCGAACCGTTGGAAGCGCATCACCCGAGCTGCAATGTCCGACAGGCTTGTTGCGCAAAGCGAGCGCAGCCGGGCCACTGTTGTCATCCGACCCTTGGCGGCCGGCACCGTATCCGTGACAGGACGCGCCAGGACTCCGGCGCGGGAAAAAACGTCCACACCTGCCTCCCGGAGGAGCATTTCCGTTCGGTCTGCTGCCTTCGGCGTCTTGCCGGCGGCAACGAACACGATGGGGCGGCCATCCCCAGTCTCTCCATGCGCCGCGCCCTGATCATCACTTCCCGCCTTGCTGCGCTTCACTGCGCTAGGCCGAACCCGGCGCGCCCACCCGTTCTGCGATGCGTGCCAGAACAGCGTGCCGACCGTGATGGTGCGGCGCTTGGCGAAATGTGGCCACGTGGCCGCCGTTAGCGCTGGGTCGTTGCGCGGTGAGCCTGCGGACCATTTTTCCCAGAGGTCACGCCCTGCATCGCCCAAACCGTCGTACAGGGCATATCCGATCCTGATCCAGCCGTCGTAGTCGAAGTCGTTCGCGATGCTCTCCAGCGCCGAGGCGATGGTGTCCTGATCGGCAGGATCGTTCCTGCGAAGCCCGCTGGCGCGCCATCCGGCCCTTTCCCGCTCCCCGGTCTCCTGTCTCTGCTCGCTGCGCGTGCGCGCACCACCCTTGCGCAGGATCGTCTCGGCCTCAGCCAGGACAGCCTGGAGCGCCGTTTCAGTAATCTCAGGCAGGTCGCTGAAAGCGACTGTGAGAGGTGAGCCCTCAGGCCAGTAATAGGGCTGTTGCGTCTCAGGATGTTTGCCGAAGGCGATGAATTGCTGACCGTGCGCCAGCACCTCAACCCTCGTCGGCTTCTCCTCGGGGTCGTCGGTGAAATAGCGCGCGGCCGTCTGAAGCTTGGAGATCGGAGTTGCGAGGCGATAGGCGAACAGCACTTTCGGCGCTCGCCCAATCCGGCAGAGCGGCGTAGGGCCCAGCCGCTTGATGACCATCTGGGAGATGGCCTCCGCCAGATCTGGCTGCAGGACGTCCACGTCGACCCCCACGAGCGTGCCGCAGAGGAGGCCCGTGTTCGTGTGGTCAGCATGGACGTCCGACCACCGCTTGATCTTCAGGGCGTCGGCATCGCGGCACACACGTTGCCACCCAGGCATGAGCACGCGCTTGCCGGCAGCCGGGACCGGGTGATAGCCGAGCTCGCGCAGGGTCAGGCGCAGCGTGTCCAGCGTCGCTTTCGGGCACGCGGCGTCATCCGCTGAGGGGCCGGGCTGTTCAGCTCCCTGAGATGGCTCTCCCGGAGCTTCGTGTGCTGCGGCCTGGGGATCGAGGCTCGTTTCGGGCGCGTCAAAGCCCTCCGCGAAGGCTTTTTCGCGGCTCGAAAAACGCTCGGTCATGCTGCTTACCCCGCCGTTGATGCAATGGCGGGGAGCGGGATGCTCAGGCGATGGTAGTATGCCGCTACCTGGTCGGATGATCGGTCGCCGCTCACGTAGAGCGCGAGCGCCTCCCGGTCATCTTCAAGGAGCATCTGCACGGCAACACGGCTGACAGCGACGCGGCCATGGATGCGGCGGCCGATGCCATGGTCCTTGATGTAATAATCGAGGGAGCGCCTGCAGCGCCGAAGAAGCGCTTGCGCTTCTGTGGCTGTTATCGCCTCTTCCGCAATGTATGGAACAAGAACTTTGCGCGGAGTTGTGATGTCACAAGTTTTTTGTTTGATGCCTGGCATTTGTCATCTTTCGATGAAAGCCAGCTGAACTGCTGAACAGGCAAAAATTGCGCACCAAAGACTTGCCGGAACTTCCCTTTAATGGAAGCCGGTTTGCACACAGGTGTTGACGTGATGTGCCTGGGGCGCTAGGCTTGATCAGCAATCCAACCGGTTTTGGACTTAGGGTTCAGTTTCGGTTTGACCGCCGCTCGGAGGTACGAACTCCGGGTGGCAATCGGCTAAGACAAAGCCCCTGCTGGCAGAAGCCAGCGGGGGCTTTGTCGCGTCCGCTCTTAACGGACGATTCACAATTGATGACATGAAAGCTTGGCCCTGGCAAGTCGTTTTGCGCGGGCGTGCAGATTTCTCGCTGGTCGTTAGGCTACGCCGGCTTACGAAACCGGTTCTGCGCATCGTATCATTATGCGTACGATGACCATGATGCGCAGGACGACACACGTAAATCTTGCGCACGGTGACACAGCCGCAAGAAAGAACTGCTCTAGCGGTCGCCGTCAGCCTGGATGTCGGCACGGCGCTCCCGCTCGGCAGCGAGATGTTCACCCACCTAAGGCCCCGCTGCGGGATCATCACGACGCTCGTGGAGACCCCGGCGAATGCGCCCGACGTGCTGCCCGGCTGAGCGGTCGACCCAGCGCAAAGACGAATTGACACGCTTCCAGCGCCTGTTACATTTGCGGCAACGAACGTAGCCGTGAGTGTTCCGGGGCTGGAGGGTGCGTGGCGCAGGGCAAGTTCGTGGCCTACTACCGCGTCTCCACCGCCCGCCAGGGTCAGTCCGGCCTTGGCTTGGACGCGCAGCAGGAGGCTGTGCGCACCCACCTGAACGGCGGCAGTTGGCAGCTCGTGGCCGAGGTGGTCGAGGTCGAGAGCGGCAAGCGCAACGATCGCCCGAAGCTCGCCGAGGCGCTGCGGCTCTGCCGGATGCACGGCGCCACGCTGATCATCGCCAAGCTCGACCGGCTGGCCCGCAACGTGGCCTTCATTTCCAACCTGATGGAGAGCGGCGTCGAGTTCACGGCTGCCGACTTCCCGCAGGCGAACCGGCTGACAGTTCACATCCTGGCGGCGGTGGCCGAGCACGAGGCGCAGATGATCTCGGCCCGCACCAAGGCGGCGCTGGCCGCTGCCAAGGCGCGCGGGCGCAAGCTCGGGGGTGATCGGGGCAACTTCCTGACCGTGCGGGATCGTGGCAACGCGGCGAGCGTGGCGGTGCGGGGCGGGAAGGCGGACAGGCGCGCGGCCGATCTGGCGCCCGTCATGCGGGACCTGCAGGCCGGCGGTGCCTCATTGCGTCAGGTGGCAGCCGAGCTGAACGGCAGGGGCATCCCGACCGCTCGCGGCGGCACCTGGTCGGCCGTGCAGGTGAAGAGGGTGTTGGAGCGGGCCTAGCATGGCCAAGGTTGTCGCATTAGCCTGCCGCCATGAAGTCTGCCGCCCGCCTCACTCTGGTATTCTCTCTCGCTCTTGTCTGCCCCGTGGACGCCCGTGACACGGCTGGCGCGCCTGAGGCTCTGATAGGGCGCTTTGGGGCTTCGCCGACGCAGTGCCGCTCCTACAATCGCAAGTCCGACAATATTACCTCGATCAGCCGCGATTTCATGGAATTTTGCGGCGGCTCGGCTTGTAGCTCGCGGATCATCAGCCATCGAAAGACGCCGGCCGGTTACGTCCTACGCATGGCCAGCACGGGCAGTCCTGATGGCTGGACCTATACCGTCAGGAAAATCGACGGTGACATCTTCGAGGGAACTACTCGGGGGCGCACAGAGACGCTCGTCCGCTGCACCTTGAAGGATGTGGCGGCTGGCGTTGGCATGTCGACGACATTCGGGACTGGACTAACGAAATCAACTGATACGGCATTCTCTGCTTACTACGCACAGGCGGTCCCCACGGTCTGCCCTGATCTCCGGGCTGCCGATGCAGACATCCGGAGGGCGCTAACTGCAGCGGAACTCGGATGGGCCGACTTCCTCAAGCGCGGTCGAATGGTGGTCTATCCCCCTGGAACGTCTTACGAAGAGGATGCCCACCGAACCATGAGGCTCCAAGAGCAAAACGCGATCTCTGCTGTTCGATTAGACGCCCAGGAGCTTCCGGATTTTTGCAGTGAAGTTGAGAGGGCCTTCGGCGAGGGAGGCCGTGTTGCCCCTGGGCTTCTGATAGACCGCCGGAGAAAGGCTTAGCGTAGAAGCCACGCGGCGCGTCTCAGAATGGCGAGACGTGTATGACTAGAGCCTCTTCTGCTTCCTTGGTCGGAGGCAAGCGCGGCGGCACCTGGTCGGCCGTGCAGGTTCAGCGCGTGCTGGAGCGGGCGGCTTAAGGAATTCGGCTGCAGACAGAGCTACTTGGCCCTAGTGAGAATGCCATCGAACGTGCACTGCGCGCCATGCTCGCACGTGAGGTATCCCTGCTCTTTGACCAGCAGCGAGCGGCCTCTGAAGGAAAGGGTAAGGCGGCATTGGCCAGCGTCTTCGTCGGGCCGATGCCGATGCAGGTCGGGATGCCGGTCCAGGCCCGCACGGTCGCGCGCAGATCCTGCGCGAGCTCGCGGCGCTCGCGCACGCGCACGTCCGAGAGGTCGAGGAAGCTCTCGTCGATCGAGTAGATCTCCACCCGCGGAGAGAAGTCTCGGTAGACCGCGTTGGTGCGGGCCGACATGTCGCCGTAGAGCGTGTAGTTCGAGGAGAACACGCGCACGCCCTGGGACCGGCACAGGTCGCGGATCTTGAAGTAGGGCTCGCCCATGCGGATGCCGAGCGCCTTGGCCTCGGCCGTGCGGGCCACCGCGCAGCCGTCGTTATTGCTCAGCACGATCACGGGCACGCCCGCGAGCTTCGGGTCGAACACCCGCTCGCAGGAGCAGTAGAAGCTGTTGCCGTCGATCAAGGCGATGGCGCGGCTCATCGCACGAGCCCGGCACGCGCGATGTGCCAGCGGATCGAGAAGCGCACCACGCCCCAGATCTCGCCGTCGGTGAGCTCCTGGACGGCGAAGGCCGGCAGGTCCGGGTTGTCGAAGGAGAGCCGCGTCACGTTGCCGTCGACGATAAGCCGCTTGATCGACATCTCGCCGTCGATCGCGGCCACGACGACGCTGCCGTGCCCGGCCTTGAGGCTGCGGTCGACGATGGCGAGGTCGCGATCGAAGATGCCGGCGCCGCGCATGGAGTCGCCCGCGATGTTCCAGGCGAAGGTGGCGGGCGGGTTCGGCGCGAGCCAGCGCGGCAGCTCGAGCGCGCCCTCCAGGAAGTCGTCGGCCGGGGACGGGAAGCCCGCGCAGAGGCTCTGCCCCATGATAGGCACGTGCACGAGCCCATGAGCATCTGCTGCCAGTTCGCCGACACGATAGACGTCCATCCCGCTCCCCAGCCTAGAACGAATAGGGAACAAGAGGGAGGCCGGATCAGAGTTCAACCGGCGCTACGCGGCTGCTCGACAAGCCTGTGGAGACCTGTGGATAGCGTGGACAGGTCAGGTGCCAATTAGAGGCCAATGCGCCGGAAGACGCTGTTCCGCTGTCACTGACAAGAGCAGTCCATGCAGCAGCAGGCGGACCGCTGTCTTCCCTCGTCAGCCGGTCTGCAAGCCCATGATCTCCGCCTGTACCCCGGCAAGGTAGCCGGTGAGGCGCTGATTGAGGGCGCCGCTACAGGTGTTTGGCTTTCACGTGCTGGATCAACCCGCCGCGTTGACCCATCGCCCGGTTCCTCGTCACCTGGCCTGATGTCGCAGGAACGGCTGTCTGAGATGCAGGGACCACGCCGAGCCATGCTCGTCGGCTTTCAGCAGGCGGCTTACGCACGCTGCGATCTGCCGGGCGCCTGCAACGACAATCAACGACAGGCTCCCGCAGGATTGCGGATCGCTGTCGCAGCGATGATCGGCTTTCTTGAGGTCATAGCTCTCCTCACCCAGGCCCGGATCTGAGCGCGTTCGTTCGAACGGACAGCTACATGTCCTCATGACATGCCTCGAACCCTCCGCGACGGACCCGTGCCCGAATCTCGCGAGGCCGCTGCGCGAGCCCGACCCTGCCCTCCGGTAGCCCTTTGCGCCGGTTCCGCTGGCCGCTGACGACCCTTATCTAAATCATTGGTATTCGTGCCCTTTCGGTTTTGGCACCCACCCTGCCCCGAGAGCTGCAGCCAGGAGGACCAGTCCCGGCTGATGATCGCGACGACGTTTGTGTCGTTGCGGTAGGCTGAGACCCGGCGCTCGCGAATGCTCACGAGAGCCAGCGCCCTCGCCTGCCGGAGAGCCCGCCGAACAGTGGTCTCGCTCACGCCTGCGAGCGCCGCGATGGCGCCGATTGCCAACGTGCAGGTCCCGCGCTTTGCGACCTCGACCGCGACGACGGCCAGCGCCGCTTGTTCGCCTGGTGTGAACTGGCAGGCAAGCTTGGGGGGCATCCGTCCGGCTGCAGCCCAGCGCCGTCGCCGCTCCATCGCTACGCTGCGCTCTGGCGGGCGCTGAGGTTTGCGAGCGGGGAACGTAGCCCTGACACGCTGGAAGCCACTGGCGGGCTTCTGTGAGGCTCCTGTGGCCTTCCTGGCCTCGATGGCGAGCGACAGCTCCTCGGCCTGCGCTTCGGTCAACGCGTTCGCGCTGAACGCCTTCCACACGGCCGCCGATACCTCGGGCAGCCGGTCACGCGGCGCAGCTTCAACAGCTTGTCTCAGTTCCTCATGCAGCATCGATCCTGGCCCTCGTCGGGCCACGGCAGAACACTGGGCGGTGCCACAGGGGCACACCCATCCACAGGCAAAGCAAGACCGTTGGCAGAATTGGCGTTCCGCCTTGACCCCTGGGGGGCCCTGTGAGACTGTCGGGATTGCAATGTGTCCCGCTGGTCTCTCTGAGATCGGTCCACGGCCTCGAAGGTTGGCGCCTTCGGGGCCGTTGCTTTTTCTAGGTCACTGTCGCGGCGGTGATCTCCTCACGGCGTACCTCGCGCCGAATTTGCAACCGTGGCCGCTCAAGCGATTCCGGTCAACCTGCGACCCTACCGGCCGGCACGGTTAACGACCCGTTAACTTCCTCCCCCGAACATGCGTCTGCACGTGCGCATTGGCGCACCTGCCCCCTTACGTACTTACGTAACGAGGCACGCATGCACATCATTGTAGCCGCCTCTCAGAAGGGTGGTGCCGGCAAGACGACCTTGATCCGCAGCCTCGCGGTGGCGACGCAGCAGGCTCATGGCCCGACCGCCATCCTCGACACGGACCCGCAAGGCTCGCTCACCAGCTGGTGGAACCGGCGTGAGGCGCAGGAGCCGGCGCTAGTGAAGTTCGATCTGGTGGACTTCGAGGCTGGCGTGGCGAAGCTCGAAGCCGCTGGCATCGAGTACCTGTTCGTCGATACCCCACCGAGCGTTCACCCGGAGATGGGTGCCCTCTTGGCGCGGGCCTCGCTCGCCATCGTGCCAGTCCGCCCCTCCCCCGACGATCTCGATGCCGTGGGCGACACGCTCGGTCTCATCGAGGAAGCCGGTTGCCCCTTCCTGTTCGTGTTGACCCAGGCCAAGCCCCGAACGCGCCTCCAGATGCAGGCTGTGATGGCGCTAGCCAAGCATGGAAAGCTGGCGCCGACCGTCATGCACGACCGCACGGACTTCCCAACCGCAGCCATCAGTGGGCGCACGGTCACCGAGGTGGAGCCTGAGACTGCTTCCAGCCGCGAGGTGAGGGACGTGCTTCAGTACGTCATGGAGCAACTACGTAAGGACGCCAGCAAGGGTATGAGGAAGGTCGCGTAATGAGCAGCAAGCCGATGCCTTCCCTTGACGGCCTGATCCAAGCTAAAGGAGCCTCGCGGCCCGAGACGCTGCAGCAGCGCCCTGCAGCAGTTCAGCCCGCCACACAGCCGGCGCCTGCTCCGGCCGTCGTACCGGTCGCCATGACGGCTCCAGAGCCCAAATCCAAGGCGCTCACGCTCCGCCTCTCCGAGAGCCAATACCAGCGACTCCGCAGGTTTGCCTTCGACCGGGGCCTGAGCCACCAAGACGTTATCGAGCGGGCCCTCATGGTCTACCTCGACGCCGCAGTTAAGGACTGACGCCCTTACGTGCTTACGTAACCGCGTCGTGGATGAACCCGTGAGCGACACTTCCGACCCCATCATCCTGGCGCTCGTGGCCGAGAACGCTGAGCTGCGGCTTCAGCTCGCCGAGACGCAGGAACAATGCATCGAGATGGCGGTCGATGCCGGCGAGCTGCACGCCGAGATCGAAGCCCTCCGGGCGCAGCTTGCTGCGGCTGAGCGCGAGCGGAATACGTGGCGGGCAGAGGCGGGACGAGCCGCCGCACGGCGGTCTGCCGCATAGGCCGCGATAACGGCCAAGCTTAAGGCCAGGCGATGTTTGAGCCTGAAATCCTCACCATCGCGCTCGCCGGGCCGTTCCCAAGGCGGACCTCACGATGACCGAACCGGCCACCCGGCGCTTCCCAGCGCCCTGGACCGCCGCAGGGCTCCAGTCAGAGCCAAGCCGGACACGTGCCGGCGGCCCCGTTAGGCCGATGTAAACGCAGTCGCCGTCACTGAGCCCACAGCGTGACGCCGGGCGGAATGTTATGGCGAGCAATGCCCTGCCCACCAACAGTCGAGGGTAATCGAGTTAGCAACAGCGATTATATCATGCAGGCCCGCTTTGGCATTCGAGTCAGCTAGCGTCAAGCCAACGGCTGATCCAACCAAGAGCACGTAAATGGCCAAGTTTCTCATCCCGCCCTCCATGTAGTATGTGGCTTATGTAGGAAAAGAATTGATCCTGTTGTCGGAAATATCAATGCATTTACATTCATTTTATGTTATAAACTATGATTTTTTATGATGTATAAATTTGAATAATTCATAAGAATTAGGGATTGCCTGCTGTAAGCGCTCGATCAGGCAGCGCTACAGCGCCCGTGTCAGCGGGCCAACCTTCCTAGCGCACAGATGCAGACCGATGATCCTATAGCCAACCGCGAGAGCAGGCGGGCAGAGGTCGGCTGTGTCACGCCCATCCAGACAGCAGCGAGTAACGGCTGATGCTCCAGGATCACTTCGGATGATCAGAAGGCGGCAAGCCGATCAGAAAATGAAGAAGTATGATTTTGGGTGGAGAAATAATTATAAATAATGATTTAGTATGAAAACTTGTAGCATGCAGAATTTTACAGTAAAACTGTGACGCATCGCACGATCAGAGGTTGAAAATCATGCGAAAGGTATCTCGTCGTCGAGCCGGGCAAGATTGTTCCGGTAAATTAGTTGCTAGCCCGTGTACGTTTCGGCCTAGTGTAAGCCACCTTTCGACGACAAGGAGGGCTATCTCAAACGGAAAACGGAGTAGTTGTTATGATTAATTGGGTAGGATCAGAAGCCGCCGACTTCAAGTCTTTTGACGAATATGGCCTTAGCAACGATTTCGCTAAGGCAGGCGGCGGAAATGACATTGTCTACGGAGGAGCCGGCAGTGACCAGCTCTTTGGTGGAGACGGAGAGGATAAACTCTATGGCGGTATCGGCGTTGACGTAATTCACGGTGATGCCGGCCACGATAAAATTTACGGCGGCGCTGGAGCAGATCAGCTCTTTGGCGGCGAAGGAGCGGACGATTTCTACATTCATTCCACCGATACGGGAGATTATTTCTTCGGGCAAGCAGACCAGATTAATGATTTTAACTCCGATGATACGATCTGGCTGCAGGGAAACTTTAGCTATGGTGGATCAGGCAATGCACCAAATCCAGGTGAATACACTGTCTCCGCTCAAGACGGCGGCTGGCTTCTTACGTACAAGAACCTTGGCGAAGCATCCAATGTCTTCCATGATGTTCATGTCATGGGCGACAACCCTCTCGAACATATTAGTTTTTTCTAAGAGTAATTAAAGAACGGCATAATGTGTGTCCAAATTTAGTAGCCATGCATTGCAATCTCCTTGTACTGGCTCGCCGAGTTTTTCTCGGCGAGCTTTTTCACGTAGGGGTCTCAAAGGCGGAGACAGCCTGGACTACTTAGGCAGCATGGTGCCCCGCATGGCGGCCTGGGCGAGCGGGCGCGTCCGGAAGGCATCCCAGTTGGGCAGGCTGCCGTAGACCAGAAGCACACCCGGCAGGAAGCTCGCCACGAGCGCGATGGCCGCGCCCGTGACTCCGTGCGGTGCTGGCCGACCACGGCACCGAGGTAGGCGGCGAACGTGAACAGCGGTCCGGGCGCCGCCTGAGCCGCGCCGTAGCCGGCGAGGAAGGTGCCGGGATTGACCCAGCCTGGGGAGACCACCTCGGCCTGCAGCAGGGGCAGCACCACGTGGCCACCGCCGAACACGAGGGCGCCGGAGCAGTAGAAGGCATCGAAGAGCGCCAGCGCCTGCGACTGTAGGCCGGTGGCCAGCACCTGCGGAACGACGAGCAGCAGCACGAACGCGACCAACGCCACCGCACCGGCCCGCCGCGACACCGGAAAGGCCAAGTGCCCGCTCTGCGCCTGCGGGGCTACCCGGCAGAGCACGAGGCCAGCCAGGGCGCCGAGGACGATGGCACCGAGCTGCCCGAAGGAGCCGACGACGAACAATCTGCTGGCAGACCGACACACCGAGCTGATGCAGCCTCGGGTCCATGAGCGCGAGTCGATGCGCCCGAGATGGCACTCGGACGCTGGCGGCTTCTCGGCCACGGCCGCGACAAGCAAGCGCCCCGCGGCTCCTTAGTGGCGTAGGATGATTGTACGCCAGCGTTCATCGACCTTCATCGCGGATCATCGAAGTTCACAGAACCAAGCTCGCCTATGTGGCACTGTGAAGAGGAGCATTTCCGCTGCACCGTTGGTGAGCTATGACTATGAGCCACACAGAGACATCAGCAGGTTGGACTAACCCTGGTACAGCCGAACCTCCGATCGGCTTAGGGGGGCTCGGATGGGGTTTGATCGGCAATGAGGCGGACATGAGCGCCTCTGGGACGAGCATGCGGCGCGTCCTCCTCGTCGAGGATGACGACCTCCTTCGCGCGAACTACCAGGCCCTTTTGAGTGCGCACCGGCTCTCTGTCTGTGCATGCGCCACGAAGGCCGAGGCCACTGCCGCTTTTGCGGCCGAGGCGTTCGATGTCGTGATCCTCGACGTGACGCTCGGCCACGACTACGAAGCGGGTTTCGACCTGTGCCAGGCCTTTCGCCAGAGGCGGAAGATCACGCCTATCATCTTCCTCACGGAGCGTGACGAGGACGCAGACCGTATCAGCGGTCTCAGGCTCGGCGCAGACGACTACCTGAGCAAGACGATCTCGGGCAGCTACCTCGTCGCGCGCATCAATGCCTTGATCCGGCGCATTGAGGCCATTGCGCAGGGTGAGGCTGAGGTAGCAAAGCCTGCCCCCCAACCCGACAATACGCGCCTGAAGATCGACGAGCGCCTGTCGCGGGCGTTCTGGGACGGCAGGCCGCTCGACCTGTCGCTGACACAGTTCTGGATCTTGAAGGATCTGTTCGAGCACGCTGGCGAGGTGCGCTCGATCACCGAACTCATGCGAGCTGCAAACATTACGGTGCAGCCGAACACGATCGTGGTGCACATCAAGGCGATCCGCGAGGAGGTCCAGAAGAGCGCACCGGAGTTCGCCTGTATCAAGTCCGAGCGCGCACGCGGCTATCGCTGGATCGACAAACCCTGAAGCCAGTACCATGCGGACGGCCTGACTGGGCCCTCGCAAGGCCCGTTGGAAGGACACGCGCGGAAAGCTCTCGCGCGGAGAGGCTTTGTGATGCAGAGACTTCCCAATCACCAGGCACCCCGTAGTACCTTATGGAGACGCGTCGCGCTGCCGCCGCTCGGAACTGAGGAGCGGCAAGGCTTTGCCGACTACTTCGCTGAGCAGACGGTCCTGTCGCTGCTGATCGGGATGCCGATCACGGCCTTGCTGCACCTGTTCATGATCACGCTCGGGGTCAATCTGTTCCCTGAGCAGAAGCTGACGATCATCGCCTACCACTTGGTCCTCGCTCTAGGTAGCACCGCTGTGTTCCTGCTCGCTCGCAACCGAGTAACAGCCGCTTACCTACCGGTAGGTGGCGTCTTTATCTGGCTCTATGCCGCAGTCTGTGTAGCCGTCACGATTGTCGTCCTGGAGCAGGGCGTCTTCCTCTACATTGGCGCCGTCATCTTCACACTCCTCTACATTTGCGGGATCATACGGGCGACCTTCCTGCGGGCGATTGCCTGCTGTGGGGCTGGCTTCCTGCTCGTCAACGTGGCGATGTACGCGGCAGGGAAGCGCGATGGGCTTGAATACCTCTACGCCAACTCGTTTATGACCTACGCTGCAGTCATCGGCCTGACGCTGAGCTACACGATTGAACGGCTGGAGCGGAGCAAGTACCTGCTGCAAAGGCGATTGGAGCGGGAAAAGAAAAAACTAGACGATTACTCCGCGTGGCTGCGCCAACTTGCGGTGTTTCTGCGCCACGAGGTGCGGCAGCCAATCGCGCAGATCAACTCCAGCATTGAGCTCGTCGCCCTGAAGCGAACTGAGGATCCGAGCTCTGACATACACCTGCGTAACGCGATGAGTGCCGCGCAGCAGGTCTGGCATCTGATCGAACGGGCGAGTCGCGCCACCGACGCCGAGGCCTTCGTACGACAAGCGCGGCCGGAGCACATTGAAGTTCAGGCGTATCTGCAGGATCTGCTGCGGATTTTCAGCCAGACCTACTCGGGGGTCACCTTTTCCCTCAGCTCCTCACCGCATGTGCACGTCCGCGCCGATCCAGTCCTGTTCAAGGAAGCAGTCAGCAACCTACTGAGCAATGCCGCCTCGTTTGCGGATGATCAGACGGATGTAGTGGTTTCGTTGGAGGCTCGCGAGGGCAAGGCAGAGATCAAGATTTACAACCAGGGCCCACGCATCGAGGGCGACACCGAGGTGCTCTTCCAACCGTTCACGACGAGCCGATCCGGTGCTGCCAGCGAGCACCATGGGCTTGGCTTGTACCTGGTCCGTCTCATTGCTCAGCAGCACGGCGGAACAGCAACGATCAACAACGCTGCAGACGGAAAGGGTGTGGAGGCGTCCTTGTACTTTCCCGCCGAAACCTGAAAGACGGCCCCTCTCGTAACCCACTGTCAGTGTGGCCCAATGGGCCGCACCAAATGCGACACCATCCTAGCGGACATGCAGCGGCTGCAAGGAAAACGACGGTTTCCCAGACACTTAAACCTATTAGGTTTGTATGTCTGGAAATCAAAATGCCGCGCGATACCGGCCCATCCGCACGGGTTGAGCGTTATGGAGCCGCCCAGTTCGCGTAAGGGGAATTACGGAACGCCACAAAGAAAAGCCCCGCGGGCCATGTGGCTGCGGGGCTGCTCACTTGTGAGAGAGCGGCTAGCCGCCGCCGCCCTGGCTGCCACCACCGCCGCCGCCCGACGAGTTCGAGCTGGGTTTGTTGTTCTGCTCAGCGTTGCCGGCAGAGCCCGACGAGCTGCTGGGTGGACGACCTTGCGCCAGGACCGGGCCGGCGAACACGAGCGCCAGCGTGGTCAGAATTGCGAGCTTCTTCATGTGAACTCCCTGCCCGCACGGGCGGGCGTGTGAAGTGACAATCCCCCGTTGCTCGGGATAGTTTCCCGGCTGGCTGTGAACGGCCGCGGAAGCAGCCCATCAGTGCACGCGCACCGGCCGCCACGTCTTCAGCACGGCAAGCCCAACCGCAGAACAGGCGGTTTCGATTTTCTCGATCAACACATTGGCTACTCTGGCGCTATGGGCCTCATCCTCCAGCTTCAGGAGCTGTAGGAACTGGCGGCGCTCGGCTGCCGCGTCGCGGGGACGAGGCTCATTCAAGATCGCGAGAAGGCACTTGCTGAGCAGGCGCCACTCTGACCGCCGGCCCACATCCCGGATCGCGCCGGCAGCCTCAACGCCGCCCTGGATGCGATCACGTCGGAGTGCTAGCAGGCTCCTGAGAAACCAAAGATGCCACTGCTGCGGCCCTCTGCTCTGCTCCGAAACGATTAGATAGCATCTGCGCTTCATCCGGCGGAATTCCATACATCTCTGTAAGTTCCGCTATGATTCGGGACAGTTCTTCTGGTGTAAAGCTCTTCTCGCGCACTGCCGCAACCAGCGCATCTGTTGCGGCCATCTTTCTAAGACCATGCTTGATGTGGACCATTGAAGACATAGGAAGCTTGCGGCCGAACTTCATGGAGCGTCGCATTGTTGGTTTTCGCTTCTTAACAGACAGGTGCGGGGAGCTTCAAAGAAATGAGCTGCCTATTTGAAGCTCTCAGCTCTGGACACTAATTAGACGTAAGTTTCGAGAGAAAGCGGCGTTCCATGTCATTCCGCATTTAATATATTTATTTTTTTCTAAAATCGCCCTCGCACGGTTGTAAATGCCTCCTTGATGGCGTAGATAGCAGATATCGAATTTCGGCCAGATATCCGGCCGTGCCGCCCGCCTGGGCGCGCGTTCTGTATTTCTCCCCTATTTCGACGACGAGCGACCGGGCGCGTGATTGCATGCGCTTGTCATACCTTATTGCTTACCAAGATACGGAAATACCTATGAGCATCGGCACCGTGAAGTGGTTCAATGGAACCAAGGGTTTCGGCTTCATCCAGCCTGAAGACGGCAGCAAGGACGTGTTCGTCCACATCTCGGCCGTTGAGCGCGCCGGCATGCAGACCCTCGATGAAGGCCAGAAGGTCTCCTACGAGATGGAGACCGACCGCCGCTCGGGCAAGCAGGCGGCCGGAAGCCTACGGGCCGCCTAAGGCCTCCTTCTTACCACTGACCATCATGGAAGCCGCTCCGACTGGAGCGGCTTTTCTTTTCTCTCGGCAGCCGCGCCCAGCCGCGGTGCGCACAAGGAATGTACGTGGGCCAATTCAAAGCCAACCAACTCGTTGATCGTCTTGAGGCCGCTGCGAAGGCGCGGCAGGCCACGGTAGCCCGGTTCCGGGCACGTCCCGCCGCCGATGACCCGCTTGTTCTCGCACGGCAGTCAGCACGACGCGCGGTCATCCAGGCCCGAGAGGTTCGGGTCAACGAGCGGGAGGTGATCCGTCTCGCAGCCGAGGCGCAGCGCGCGGCTGAGGCGCTTGCTGAGCGGGAGCGACAGGCGGCCGAAGCTGCCCGTCAGGCTGCCGAGAAGGTGGAGCGTCAAGCCGCGCTGGCGGCCGAGCAGAAGGCGGCTCGTGATGCGCGCTTTGCTGCCCGCAAAGCCAGAGCACGGCGGTAGGGCGGCCACGTTCCGCAGAGTGGCCGGATCCAGGAGGATTGCAGATGTCTCACAAGTTCAAGGTTGGCCAGCAAGTGCGGCAGGCCCAGCGGCCGGGCTCTGCTGATCGCGGGAGTGCTGTTAGCAGCATCTACGAGATCGTTCGGCTCATGCCGGAGGAGCGTTCGGGCGAGCCAGCGTACCGAGTAAGATCAGCCTTAGGCGAGCGCGCCGTGCTGGAAGGCGAACTCACCCTCGCCTCCTGAACAGAGAGAGGACCTCAGTCCCCCCCTCCCTCGACGCCACACTGGCAGAGATCGAGAGGCATACTCGCGGTGTCTGCCGTCGCGATCTTGGCGAGGATGGGGCTCAGCGCCACGAGGGGCCTTGTACTGACCGGCAGCTCATCGAAGATGCCAGGCGTCAGAGAGTTGGACGACACCTGACGCTGTTCGGCTGCGGAATTCCCGCCGATTGGCCTGCTGGAGGAACACCATGGCACAGTTCACTGCCTTCGCGCCGGTATCCTCGCAGGCGATCTGCAGGCAGATGACTTCCGCGATTGAGGGCGGCGTTGACGCTTGGTGCTCCGGGGCCAAACTGATCTCGTCCGAGATCCCCTGCATCGGCCGGCCCTGGTATTCTGACACCAAGCTCTACGAGGGCCATTTCGTGATCCAATTCACGGAGCACGAGAACAGCTCCGGGAGCGGTCCCAAGCACGACCTGACGCCTCAGAAACTCCAAGGCGGCCTCAAGCTGCTCTCAGAGAAATGTCCGGAGCGGATTTCGGAGATGCTCAGCGAGCAGGTTCATGCCAGCACCGCTGACATGCTCATTCAGGCCAGCCTGTTTGGTAAAATCGTCGATCGCTGTGAACCGGGTTCATCCACCTCCTCCTCAACGAGGAGCCCTGGATAACGGACGACCGGAGAGAGCTCTACGCCAGCCCCAATGGTGACCGGTGTTCCTGGCCTGGAGTGCCACGACAGGACGCCCCGTCGACTTGCATGTGCCGAACCGGCCGTCCGGTGGACTACCGACCGAGATCGAACTCGGCTCCTTCCTCGTCGAAGGTGGTGGCCCGGAGGGGCGTATCGCAAACTTTCAACGACCGAAAAATCGTCTCCGAACAGCAGGTCACAACCCCTTCTCACCCCCTTCGACGAGGTAGGTGGAGCGGTTTGACAGGCCCGATTTTGTTCCCATGGCTGCGACGCTGCAGAGCACCTATCAGCTGATCACCATCGCGACCGCGTACGTCGCAGACATGGCCCGCATCAGGGACGTGCCAGAGTACCGTGACCCGCAGGCAGTGGTGGTCTACATCCAGAGAGCCAATGCCTTCCATGAGCACCAGGGCACCGGATTTCTGTGATGGATGAAAGCACGGCAGACGCGCAGGCGACCGAATGGTCCGAGCGGATCGCCAGCGCTTGCAGCTCAATGACCAAGGCAAGCGTCTCGCATCTCGTTGAGCTTCGCGCGAGCCTCTATACCGCACTGCATCGCCTGATCATGCATGAGGAACCTGCCGAGCAATGGCCCGATGCTCTCAATATCACACTGGAGGAGTGGGAGAGCGCAGCGGATGTTTCGTGCCACCGCATCACGGCTATCGACCCTGTAACCGGCAATTTCCAATTGGAGCCTTGCTGATACTTCACAATCATTTAGCGCCGCCCGTATATGCGGCCTGCAACAGTTTAGATCGAGATAGCTATGAGTAAGTTTGACAGCGTCAGTGCCGATATGCGGTTGATCTTGAGCAGGGTTGCGGACGCATTCCCGCTCACGGCATCTATATCCCCAAATGATATGTCCGATGTCTTCCCAAATTACACTGAGAGGCAGCAGGATAGAGGGGCAGCCAATCCGATTTCTCGTCTTGGTGCGTGGCTGATCGATGAAGGATATCTCAGAGATCTGACGCCCGAGGGTCAGCCACGACGCTCTCAGGTGACATTGACAAGCCGTGGCTTGGCGCTCTTCGGCTGGGAACGAAGCCAAATCGAAAGCAAGTAGCGCCCTTTATGGGGTTCGGCTGGGCCCTGCGGCTCTGGTAAGCAGTCGCGGCTGGCGGGATTACGCCTGCAGGTCGTGGAATAGCTAGCAGCCGGTCAGCCGCATGGGTTCGCGGACGCCTCAGGCTAAAAGCCGGGCGCTCGCCAGAGATCAGCCGAGCCTGCCCCAGCGCACGAAGGCGGCAATGGTGACGAGTGCGAAAATCGCGAGGCCGAACCGATACTGAAGGTAGAGGATCAGGGCGAGCGCGCTCAGCCACGCGACCACGATGCCCAGCATGACCGCAGCCGCAACCGGGTTCATCGCTTGTGCGGCCGGGCCAACAAGAGCGCGGTGCGCACCATCATGCGCTTGAACGTGTCACTTGCATTCGGGTCCGCCAGCGCCCGCTTCGGCGGGCCGTGGGCGTCCACGGCCGCGGCGAGATCCAGGCCGTAGCCTTCGCCTACCGGGAACGCGCCCGTCTCGGCATCGGCGATGTAGGCCTCCACGGCCGCGCGCATGTCCGCATCCAGTACAAGGGCCTGTTTGGACAGCTCGCCGATGGTTGGGTCCGTCGCCATAGGGCCGAGCTTAGCACGCTGGCGTACTCGCTCCAGGCGGGTAAGAAGTCGTTTACCCGTTCCGCCGACCCTGACCTCACCCGCTCCGAACTGCTCCGAAGTTGGCGGGCTGGCCCCATCGGCTGTCTGCGCATCAGCGGCCGGTGGGGCCTTCCTTAGCGCCGATCTCGCCGACCACGGCTCCCCGGATTTACGCAGCTCCGAGGCCAAGTCCCGCATGATGGATGAGCCCCGCCGGTTCTTTGCTCCCTGGCGCGTGATCGAGTTCGAGGGCGCGTTCCGCATCGAGGACGCAGCCGCTCTCCCGCTGGCCTACGCCTACTACTCCGAGGACATCGCGCGCCGGGCAACCGGCAGCTACATGTCACGCGAGGAGGCATGTCGGGTCGCGCTAAACATCGCGTCGCTCCCGGATCTCAGGGCGGCCCTCCACGACAAGGATGGGGCAGGCGAGTTGCGGGCAGGGATTGCAGCGTTACGGGCGCAACTCACCGAGGCCGAACAGCAACGGGATGCGTGGCGGGCTGAAGCTGAACGCCTCAGGCAAACCGCCGCCTGACCGTTTCCGAAGTGCGTCACGGCCACACCTACAAGCGCATGCGTATCCCGGGCACCTCGATCGATGCTCCCCGACTCCCTGCCGTGCTAGCCTCAGTAGACGGCAATGGGGGGCATGATGGGGGACGCGGACAAGCTGACGATCCTCGTCCTCGCGACCGAGAATGCCGAGCTGCGCGTCCAACTCGCGGAGGCGCAGGACCTCCTCGTCGAAACCGCCATCGACGCTGGGCATCTGCACGCGCGTAGAAGCCTTGGAGGCGCGGCTTGGCTGAGCGCGAGCGAGATGCGTGGCGGGCGGAAGCTCAGCGTCTCAGCAAGGCGGTTGCGTGAGGAAGCGAGCAACCCGTCGTCTCTCAACATCCGCACCTGAGACGCAGCATCATCGCCCCACGCTCGCGCCCTTCACCGGGGCTCCGCAGCCTCGACGGTCGTGCGGGACAGGACCTCACGCAGCGGCCTTGGAAGCCCTCGTGCGCCTCTTTGCAGCGCGTCTGCCCTCCAACGTCCGCACGCAGCATGCCAGACGACATGCGGGATGCTCTGGAGCGGTTGCGCCAAGCGCAGAAGCGAAACCAGAGCAGGTAGGTTCTCCCGCGACATGAACCGGCGGGATGCCCCAGATTAAGCCCACCTCGGCATCCCGCCTTCCGGATTGGCCCTTCAGAGGCACCAACCCTTCGAGCCAACGTGGCAGCTGCCGGCAGGTTCAAGGGTCACTGACCGCGACAACGCCGAGGGGGCTTTGACGTGTGCGGCCAGTGACTGCCGCCCCGGACACGAGACGGGGTGCATGGGCAGGCTGCGCCGGGAATTATGCTGGTATGTTTCCGGCAGGGGGCACCGGCCGCGCACGCCCGGAGACGGTGTTGCCCGTGCGCGGCCGGTTCCTGCCACTCCGCTTCCACCAGAGTGACGACGATGCTGCTGACCTGAGCGCTTGGCGGATATCACCTGGGTGAATGCTAGGTTCAGATAGGGTTCTGGAGGACCGGCGAGCCAAGCTCCCCCTCCGGTCCTCCAGAACGGCTCTCAAGCATCCCGGAGCCCCCCTGGACGCGAAAGCACACCACCGACATGGTGTTGAGTTCACTGTACATCCGTCAGGGACGAGCGCAAGCCTTGCCTACAAGCATCAGATTGTGAAGGCGGAAATGTCACCGGCCGCACCCGAGGGGGGTGAACGGGCACGGCCGGCGACTGCTTCCCGAGGGTCGATCCCGGGTCGCGTGATGATGGTGCGCTAGGTGGCCTGCGCCAGCAAGCCTTCGCGTGAAACCGCGCAGGAAGGCAGGACGGGCCGCCGACGCACTGGTCCCCGTTGCCCTCGAGGAGGCGCACGCCGGCAGCTGCACCCGCTGATAGGAGGGCGCACGCTGATGCTGCGCTCAGTGGCACGGACCGGCAATCGTAGAGATCGAACGCGGTGGTGGCACCGACCGCGACACTAGCGTTCGGATCGCGTGCGGCCGGTGCCTGCCTCCCTGCGCGGACAGGGCGCACAACGATACTGCACGCCGGCATGGCCGCCTGCAATCGGATCGGGCCGCCCGCTGGGCCTGCCACCGGAGAAGGCGCATTCTAAGCGGGCGCAGCCGAACGCGATGTGAGGAGCGGAGCGATGGAAAGTATCAGGGGCCACCACGTTGGTCGCCAGGTGCTTGCCGGCGACGTTGCCTTCCACGGCCTCCTCGACGGCGACATGGTCGTGCCCGAGGGCGTCCACCTCATCCTTCACGGGACGGTGAACGGGAACGTCTTCATTGAAGAAGGCGGATCCGCGGACATTCGCGGCATGGTCAACGGCACCATCGTCAACAACGGCGGCGACGTTTCGATCTATGGCGCGGTGGAGTCCGTGACCGGCACCCATGCTTCGCACATCGATCCGCACGCCGTCATACAGCACTGAGCTGCGCCTTCCGGATCGCGGTCAGGGATCGCGGCGCTACCCGAGACGCACCTAGGGCCCAGCTGTGGCCGTTACAGACACGGCAGATGAGGCCGCGGGCTCTCGCTGCACAACGAACCTGATCAGGGCGCGCTGTAGCTCAACCCTCTGCGTCCTTGTCCGGTCCTGGCTCGACCATGTCCAAGGTCTGCAGGATCTCCTCGGCGACCCGTCGACTGAGACCGATCTGTGGGACCTCATTCAAGCGCACGGGTGTGCCCGTCTTCGCGTGGTAGACGCCCCAGCCCACTTCTTCCTGGCGGATGTCGTACTCGGCGGGCTCGGCGCCACCGGATAAAGGCGCGTCCTCACCAGAGTAGTTGATCACCGGATCGGGCCCTTGCTTGTCCGGCCGTGCCAGCATGATAGCCGTGCGCACCGCGATGCGCTTCAGGAACTCCGATGCGGCCGGGTCGCTCAGTCGCTCGCGGGCTTGGGGGAGGGCCTGAACGGCCGCGGCGAGGTTGACGAGGTAGGTGCCCGCGAACACGAACGCCTCGTCCGGAGGGCCGGCCACGCATGACGTGACGGCGGCATCCACCTCATCTTCCGAGATCGCCTTGGCCCTGAACAGGGCACCGATGGTCTGGTCCATTGCCATAGGGCCGAGCTTAGCACGCTGGCGTACTGGCTCCAGGCGAGTAAGGAGTCGTTCATCCTTCCGGCCGAGCCTGACCTCACCCGCCGCGGAGCCGCCGCCACGTCGGCGGGCTGACCCCACCGGCTGTCTGCGCATCAGCAGCCGGTGGGGCCTTCCGCGCGGGCCACAGCCGGCAACAGTCACGCCTGGATCAGAACCGTGCCGAGGGCGAGGGTGCAGACCAGCGCCATGCCCGCAAGCATCAGGGCAAGCCTGTAAGCTTCGGCAGGCTGTGAGCGGTTGTCGTTCGCCGCTCGACGGCGCCAGCGCGGCAGGCGGTGGCTCAGCACTAGATGCGGTTGGCCGGGCTGGTCTACGCCAGACCTACGGGCACCAGCGGCACACATGAGATGCTCCCCCCTGAGCTTTTGACGATCAGGCTAAGGCCGCGCGCGCCCATCCGTCAAAGCTCTTGCCCGTGCGCGCCACGAACCCAGCGGGGCTCCGCGGCTGGGCTTCACGCTTCCTCTGGGTGGGGACAGGCCAGCCGGCGGGGTCACCGACCACAACGCGCGCTGCGAGGGTGTGCAACGCGCGCGGCCGGTGCCTGCCACCCCGGATCATCGCGTGCCAGGGCGCGCGACGATGCTGCGCTTCGGGGTAGGGGCCGGCAATCGTTTGGATCGGACGCGACGAGAGAGCACCGACCGCACGCCGCGCTTGGCTGAAACGTGTGCGGCCGGTGCCTGCACCCTGCACGGACAGGGCGCACGGTGATGCTGCGCCTCACGGTAGGGGGCGGCAATCGTTCGGAGCGAACGGAAAAAGGCGCGACAGCTCGCTATGGCGCCATCAGCAACTCGAGCCTCACGTCATTGAGGTAACGGGTCAGGCGCCTTCTCGCAGCTGGATCGGGGCCGTCGACTGCGCAGCCAACCGGCATGACGTCGCCACACTGGCGCAGGATCGACTCCGCGGCGAGAGCCACCTCGCGTTCGCAGAGCGCGCTGACGTCGCGCAGGCGCCCGTGGGCGCAGATCGTGACTCGATAGAAGGACATGCATGGGAACGTGCAAACCGATGGCCAGTTCGCAGGCGCCTCGGCCGGCTTGCGGCCGATGGTGCTGGTCCGCATCTGGGTCACGTTGCTGTAGCGGTCGCGGTAGGCGTGCTCCCCGTCTGATTGCGGATTGTCCGCAGTGACCGGGGCTGGCCGCATCTTGCGGACGAGCCCTTCGTCAGCGGCGCTCGCGTAAGAAGGGGTCACAAGGTTTCCTGGTTCGTGCTCCACCGGGCCGCCTTACGCAGCTCGTCCTTGAGAGCCGCAGGAAGGCAGGCCGTATCACCAAGGTAGATCCAATCGAGCGGCACACCCATCTCGCGTCTCAGCGTGAGTGCCGCGTCGATCCCGATCCGGTGCTTGGCGCTCTCAAAGTTCGCCCATTGGCTATGCCCCAATCCAAATGAGGTCGCGAACTTCTGCTGGCTGAGCCCCGTCGTTGCGCGCAGGTTGCGCAGGCGTTCCGCCATCGCGGCGAGAGCGTCGGGCGTGAGGTGGCTTTCCCGGAGCATCGACCTCACTGCAGCTGACGCGCGTCCGCCTCTTCATCAAACAGGCAGATACACTCCTCACCCAAGGCCGCGATCCGACCTCGCAATTCGAGAGCCTTCACCCTGTGGTGGCGAGTACGGGCTCGCACATCAGCGGCCTCGCGGGGCATGCCCGCTTTCTGCAGCATCTCGGCTATCCGCGAGAGTTCATCGGCAAGGGCCTCGTCGAGGGCGACGCCGTAAATCATCTCCATCAGCAGTTCGAGCGTCGCCTTGTGCACCGCCGGTCTCCCAACATGAGCTAACGTTAGGGCAGATCGACGGTTTCGCCAGCTTGCAGGGCAAACGGCAGCCACCCGATACAGCCGGCTCTTGAGCGGAAGAATGACAATGATCGGGTGAACCGCTACAACGGCCGGCGCCAAGTTTCGCCCTCCATATGATGATCTCTCGGCTTGAAAATCTTGTAGAATTAGACACTTCGGACCCTGACCGGCTCGCCGAGCTGGAGGCGTTCGACGTCCTCGATACGGTTCCGGAGGAAGGGTTTGACGATGCTGTGCAGATCGCGCGCCTGATCTGCGACGCACCCGTGGCCTTGGTCAGTCTGGTGGCCAAGGACCGGCAGTGGTTCAAGGCCCGCGCCGGCTTTCCGTCCTGCGAAACCGACCTCAACTCCTCTGTCTGCGCCTATGCCCTGGCCGAGCCAGACCTGCTCGTCATCCCGGACCTCACGGCAGATCCGCGTACTCACAACAATCCTTTGGTGACCGGCGGCCCGTTCATCCGGTTCTATGCCGGAGCGCCGCTGCGCACGGAGACCGGCCGGGTACTCGGCAGCCTCTGCGTCATCGATCATGTGCCACGGCCCGACGGGCTCACCGAGGGACAGGCCGATGCCCTGCGGCGGCTCGCCCGGCAGGTGATGATCTTGCTGCGTGAGCGCCGCCAGTTGATCCAGATGCGGGCGGCCGAGACGCAGGCTGCTGCTGCTGCCACGCGCCGGACCGCCCTGATCGAACTTGGCGACTACCTGCGTGACGTGACCACGATCCCGGAGATGACCGCGGCGGCGGCCGAGATCGTCGGCCGGACCATGAACGCCAGCCGAACAGGCTACGGCGAACTCAACGTGACAGGCGAGTTCATCGCTATCCTCAGGGATTGGACCGCGCCCGGTGAGGGCAGCCTTGTTGGACGCCACCGCCTCGCCGACTACGGCAGCATCGGCCCGGTGATTGAGCGAGGGGAAACCTTCGTCGTCCGCGCCGTGACCGAGGATCCCCGGACTGCCGATCACGCTGCGTCGTTCCAGAGCCTAAACATCTGCGCCATGCTCAACGTGCCGGTGCGCGAGCGCGGCCGGACGGTTGGCCTGTTCTTCGTCCACAGTCCCGAAGCGCGAGCCTGGACGTCGGAGGAGATCGCCTTTGCCCGCAACGTCGCCGACCGGGTGCAAGTCGGCATCGCCCGGTTGCGAGCCGAGGAGGAGCAGGCAACGCTCAACCGCGAACTCAGCCACCGGATGAAGAACACGCTGACGATGGTGCAGGCCATCGCTAGCCAGACGTTGCGCAACGCACCTGATCTTGAGACGGCGCAGGAGGCGCTTGCTGCGCGCCTGATCGCCCTGGGCAGGGCCCACGACATTCTGCTGTCCGGCTCACGGGAGAGCGCAAGCCTTGAGGCCGTCGTCCGAGGAGCGCTGGCGATCCACGATGACGCGCAGATCGGCCGCCTGCAGGTGAAAGGGCCGTTCGTGCATGTTGGCTCGCGGGGCGCGTTGTCGCTGGCGCTGATGATCCACGAGCTGGCGACCAACGCGGCCAAGTACGGGGCGCTCTCGACGCCGGACGGCTTCGTCCGATTGGAATGGAGCCTCGTTCAAACCGGGCCGGAGCCGACCGTTCGGCTCTGCTGGACGGAGCACGGGGGACCGCCGGTGACGCCACCGAGCCGTCGCGGCTTCGGCAGCCGCCTGATCGAGCGCGGCCTTGCTGGATCAATCGATGGCGAGGTGGGCCTGAGCTTCCCGCCCGAGGGGGTGATCTGCGAGCTGACCGCGCCGCTATCGGGGATCGAAGCTGACGCGTAAGGGGCTCGCCTTGCCGCTGCAGCGCCTACTCAGCGTTTGAATAGGGCTTTCCTCATCGGACCTTGGCCGGCAGGCGCATTCTCATTCACTATTGTCTTCAAGGCTGAGGAGCAGCGAGCGGTGGGCGCGGGCGATGGCAAGCGTGCGCTCGATCTCGGCCAAGATCTGTCGGGCGTGCGCCTGCTCCTGGCCGGTCAGCTCGGCGATCAGGCGGATCTGCCGCGTCCGGCGCTGCTCGGCCTCGGCCACATCCCGGATCGCGGCATCGAGAGGGGTCTCAGTCCTGCGGGCCGTCATGATCAGGTCGGCTGGATAGCTCGGAGGTGCTGGAGGTGGTCGCGCAGGAGGGCGAGCATCTGCTTGAACTCGATCAGCAGGGTATCGGCCATGGCCGTGTCGTGTCCGTCCGTCCGTCCGTCCGTCCGTCCGGCCCGCTTCCTATAACCGTCATCAACACAGGTCAAAGCCGGCCGCTCGCTCCAGGCCGTTCCATTAGGGCTTGCCCGTGTGGAACGTTCCAAATGCCGTTGTTGGTCGTGTAAGGGAAACGACGGTTTCCCAGGCACTTCAACCTGTTAGGTTTGTGTGTCTGGAAATCAAAGTGCCGGGCGATCCCGGCCCTTTCGCACGGATTGAGCGTTATGGAGCCGCCCAGTTCGCGTAAGGGCCATTATGGAAACCGGCAGCGCTTGGGCCGCGCTCAAGCGTAAGGCTCTCAAACACCCAGTACGCCGATCAGAACCGCGCGCGTAATCCCACTCATGGATGATATCGATGTGGGATCGGCCGCATTTCTCCGCCGGCATCGCCTTCGGTGATCCGATCCCACTTTGCCTTCCCGGTCTGCATATCGATTTCCAGGTTGAACAGCCTCGGAGCCGTGTCAGGATCGGCATCGCATTGTGGCGGTTGCGGTTTA
>NZ_JBAWTG010000053.1:29673-35928 GCF_037106235.1 Methylobacterium nigriterrae
TGGCTCTCCCGAGCCGTGAACTCAGCAATTTTCCGCGCGTCCTTGCTGTCCAGCGTCAGCGAGAAGCATCGCAGATAATCCTTGGGCAGGAGGCGGTGCTCCCGAATGATACGGAAAGCCAAGTCGAGTGCCTTGTCCTGCCCGGGGACGGGTTTGGCACGATGGCTGGGCGAGGCTGCGGTCGAGGCGGCAGCGATTAACGCCCCCAGTACTCCGATCAGAAGCGCGCGCATTGCCGCTCTACCGGCAATGGGTAGGCGATAGGCTCATTCCGGAGAATGGGCCCCCGTAGACGTTGAAAGATGCGATCTCCTCGGTGAAGTAAGAAGCCTCGGCTTTCCGGCTGCGTTTCGACCAATCAACGACCTGCACGTCCTCAGCCCCGGCCAAATTGACCGACTTGGCATCCTTAGGCGCCCAGGAGGTCGCCATGATCCAAGGCACACTATGCGGGGTGTAGCCTTGGGAAATGACGTAACGGCCGGCTTTGCCCTCAACCGCGACGGAGATCTCGGCGACGGTGAGCGTCTCGCTTGGATCACGCCCAGGGACGCGCTTCGTCCAGCTCGCAACACGCTGAACGCGGAAGTGCTGCCCTGCTAGGTCCGGGCGCTTCATTTCCGCTGGACCAGCAGCCTCTGCAACAAGCTCGGTGCCATCCAGCCGGCACGCCTTCTCAGCTGCCCCTACCGCACTGGCGCTCAGAGCTACCCCCACGAGACCCACCCAGACCGCGCGCATGCCCGTCCCCTGCCGCTGCCCGCGGCCTTGCGCAGGATCATCGCTGATCTGGGCCGTGCGGGCGAGAGGGCAGAGTGCGGGGGCTGTGAGGAGATAGGAATTTGGGCCTGCAACGGACGTGCAAAGGGCGACGCAGGGCTGGCGATGAGTTCTCCACCTAGACAGCCTCTCGCCGGGCGTTTTCTAATGGCCCCAGCGAGCCCGTAGGCGGCCGAGGTCGCGCCAGTGGCACTCCCCCCCCTCCAGAAACGTTCTCCCGACCGTCTGTGAGTCTCTGAGGAGCTCTCGCGGGCTCATCAGCGCTCCCAGTCCGTAGGCCATACTCAGCCCGTGCAAAACGGCTAGCTTGCCGCGAGGATAACCAGGACGCCGGAAGCGGGACTGGCCGCAGAGGAACAGCCCCGCTCCTTCGGGCGGGCCCTTCCCTCTAAAGGAAGGGACCCCCTCATGGGGCCCTTCCCGTTAGGGAAGGGGAGTGTGTGTGAAGGCGTTTGAAGCGGGTTTGAAGCCCGTCTGCAGGGGCGTCTGAAAGGCGTCTGAAGCCCTAAATATCAGGAATAAAGTCAGAATGAAGAGCGTCTGAAGGACAGCCGTCATATTCATCCTCCTCGATGTCCAGATCGCCCTCAAACTGCTCGTCTTCCAGGGCCTTCTCGGGGCCGACTTCGATGATGCGCTTCTGCCTGCGTGAGGGGGGGCCGATCTCCTCGACCCTGATCCGGTCAGCCGCGAAGAGGCGGTTCATAGCGAGCTTCAGACGGTTCCTGCTCACGCCCCGCGCTTCGGGGTCGCTCGCAAACAGCGTCGGCGCGTAGTTGGCAGATGGAGTCGCGCTGACAGGCCGTCCCTGATCCGTGTAGGCCGTCAGCATCTGCATGAAGATGGTCTCAGCCTCGAGGACCTTGTTGCCGTCCTCGCCGCTGGCCTGCTCCCTGACCTCTCGCCAGAAGAGCCCCCGCTCCCAGCGCACCCGGAGTTCACCGCCAACGCGGCCATAGTTCGACTTCTTGGTGGACAGGAGGCGCAGATCCGGATCGGGCTCAAACGTGGGTTTGCCCCGCTCGTCCGGCATCAGCACGCGCTCGAAGTAGAGCCGGCTGCGGACCGAGTTGTTCCAGCTCGTCGAGCCCGACGAGCCGCTGCCGCTGGCCATGCCTGACTGGCTCGGATGTGCGAGCAGCACGACCGTGGTTTCCTGCTTCAGGGCGAGGCCGCGCAGCAGGCTGATGAACTGCCGGGCCTGAACCCGGGCGTTCTCCTCGCCTCCGAACAGGTCGGCGAGCGTGTCGAGCACCACGAGAGTTGGCTTGAGCTCGGCCACTTTGGCCTCGATCGTCCGCCAGAGCGGCGTGGTCTCGAGCATGTTGCTGCCGTGGCCCTTCGGTGCGGCGAGCACCGCGTCCTCGCCCGCCAGTGGCACGATCACGAGGTCCGAGAGGTCCGACAACTCGCAACGATAGCCGCGCGCTACGTCGTCGAGCCTGCGGTGGAGCTCGTCGATGTCGTCCTCGGCGCTGAGGAAGATCACCCGGCCCTTGCGGGGCTTGTACTCGATCCAGGAGCACCCGCGCGCCGTAGAGCAGGCAAGCTGTAGGGCAAGCAAGCTCTTGCCGGTGCCACCGTCGCCGCCCAGCAGTGTCACGTTGTTGGCTGGGATCAGCCCGTTGACGTGCCACAGGCGCCGCGGGACAGGTTTCCCGTGCAGGTCAGCCGCGCAAACGGTGGTGATCTCCCTGCCGACTGCATCTGACGACTCGTCCGGCTCAGCCTCCGCTTCTTCCGGCCGCCAGACCGGCGCCTCCTGACAGAGATCCACCAAGCTGGCGGGATCGTTGACGGCCAGCCAGTCTGAGACGTCGCCCTTGTGCGGCAGGCCCGGCAGATTGACGATCCGCACCTCAGCAGCGGTGCCATAGAGGCTCCGAGCCACCTTGCGGGCATGGCTTGCGCCGGCGTTGTCGTTGTCGGCCAGCACGTAGGCCACCTTACCCGCGAAGTAGGGGGTCAGGTCCTCAGTCCACTTACCTGCGCCGCCGGCGTTCGTCGTGGCGACGAAGTCGAGTAGGGCAAGCGCGTCCGCGTCTTTCTCGCCCTCCACGATGAACACGCTGTCGTGCACGGCCGCGACGATGTCGGGCAGCCGATAGGGTAGATCGCGAGTACCTTTGCGGTTCCAGATCCAGCCGTCGGGCGACAGCATGTCCGGTTGGCGCTGCCGGAAGTCCTTGGGCTCCAAGCGGACAACCTGAAACTGCAGTTCGCCGTACTCGTCAACGTAGTCGTAGGTGGCAACGATATTGAGATGGGAGCGCGGTTCTGCCTTCGGCTTTGGCTGCTCTGGCAGAAATCCCCGCTCGCGCAGCCAATCTAATGCAGCGCTCTTTGACAAGTTGGCGTGCTCGCGCAGGAGATCGAGAACGCCGCCTCCTCGCTGCGTCTCGTGGCAAAACCAGACCCCGTCCTGCAGTTTGACGGAGAGTGAGCCGTGGGTGCCATAGCGTAGCTCATGCACAGAGGAGAGGCGCCCATTCGGGCTGCCGAGGACGAGACGGGCAATCTCGCCCATATGGCGGCCGAGGTCAGGCTGGGAGCCGAAGCTGTGCAGCAGGCTCATGTGCGGCTGCGGCGCGGCATCATTGAAGTCGAGTAGGTTCAGGATCTTGGTCATGCCCCGCCTCCCATCATGACGCTGGCGCTGAAGTGCTGCGCGAGGCGGCGAACGGCAGGCGTGGGTGTCCGTTGCGCCGCGGGGATGCCGGGCGCCAAGATAGCTTCTGTGATCACGATCAGCCCCGCTGAGAGAGAAGCGGGACGCCCGCAGCCTGGTAGGCGCGCGTGACGGCTGGTCCGGTGCGGTCGCCGGCGAGATAGGCAGCCAGCCCCTCCTCATCGCCATTGAGGAAGGCGCACAAGGCGACACGCGAGAAGGCCCAGCGCGCGCCAATCTTGCGGCCGAGGCTGTAGCGCTGCGCCATCGCGATCAGGCGCAGCCGGCCCTCTCCGGTGATGCGGCAGGCTTCACCGATGCCGATGGCGTCCAGCGGGTCGTAGGGTTTCAGCACAGCGGGCGCGGCACAGACCGCGTCGGCACCGGCACTGTCCGAGCAGACAGCGCCAACAGAATGCGTCATTGCGTAGATCCTATAGATCAACGCATCCGAAGATTTTTGCACAGTCTGATAAGTCGACGGAGGATAGATCCGTGACAGGCAGGGCCAAATATGGTCTAACTGTGCATACGTGCCTTCGGGTGCGTTTCTCAGCCAGAGAAAATCGCCCGGCTTCACGATCGTGACTCGTGGACCCGGGCACTTCTTGGCGCGACTGCTGAGGCCGAAGCCCAAGGGGCAGCGGTTCAGCCGTCATCGCCAATTGTCCCGATTCTACACGGGATCGTCGATTTAATCCATATCTAGTAGGTGCATTTCCGTCCCATACCACATGTTGTGTTGGATAGCTGCTGCGCGGTCATGCTGCAGGGCCGGGATGGCCAACTCGGCGGCATGGCCTCAACCATCCCGAGTTGACGCCGATGCCGATGTTTCGACGGTCGCGGCAGCGGGCTGTTTACGGGCGCGCTGTACAGAGGTGGTCGAGGTCGAGAGCGGCAAGCGCAACGATCGCCCGAAGCTCGCCGAGGCGCTGCGCCTCTGCCGGATGCACGGCGCCACGCTGATCATCGCCAAGCTCGACCGGCTGGCCCGCAACGTGGCCTTCATCTCCAACCTGATGGAGAGCAGCGTCGAGTTCACGGCTGCCGACTTCCCGCAGGCGAACCGCCTCACGGTTCACATCCTGGCGGCGGTGGCCGAGCACGAGGCGCAGATGATCTCGGCCCGCACCAAGGCGGCGCTGGCCGCCGCCAAGGCGCGCGGGCGCAAGCTCGGGGGCGACCGGGGCAACTTCCTGGACGTGCGGGATCGTGGCAACGCGGCGAGCGTGGCGGTGCGGGGTGGGAAGGCGGACAGGCGCGCGGCCGATCTGGCGCCCGTCATGCGGGAGCTGCAGGCCGGCGGTGCCTCATTGCGTCAGGTGGCGGCCGAGCTGAACCTCAGGGGCATCCCGACCGCGCGCGGCGGCACGTGGTCGGCCGTGCAGGTTCAGCGCGTGTTGGAGCGGGTGACGTAGTGCGTCCGCAATGGCGACGAGTGTCACTCGCGGCCGTGCGTAGGGGCGGCTTGGATAAGCACATCAGGACGGGATGAGGCTTGCGCCCTCCCGGGCCAGATCGTCCACGCGCACGCGCACCGCACATCCCAACAGGCCCCCAGCCAAATTTCAGCGCCGGTCGCGCTCCCCTCAGAGAAGAGCCGCCGGCTCTCGGCCGTTATGTGCCACCTGCCGAGTGGGCGAGGCCGCCCTGTCCTCAAAGACGGCCTTCGCAAGCAGGAAGGTCAGCAATGACGGACTTCATGGGACGGGTGCGCCACCGTGGCCGCTGGCAGTCGCTGCGTCTGGCGGACCCGTTCTGATGCCCGCAGGAAGGCCGCGTAGTTCTGGGCGTCGTCGGGACTGAGGCCGACGACAATCACCTTGTTGCCGCGGATGACTGCGTGGGTGCCGTCGCGGGATGGCTGCACGGTGACCTTCTGCATGGCGCCCCTCCCCAGGGGATGCGCCCGCAGAGTCCCGCACCGGGTTCGCAGGCGCCTTCCACCTGTAACACCGGATCTCGGCGTTGGCTCTGGCCTGGAGCGAAGGGGGTAGTGGATAGCCGATCAGTGACCACCGTTGAGACGGCGAATGCGAGCCACATCGACCAGACGCTGGAGGGCTGTCTCGATAAGATCGAGGAGCCTCGCGTCGCGCCAGCGCGGCTTGAGCTGCCCGCCGTCCACCCAGCTTGCGCGCTGCTCCTCGACCAGGAGGATAAGCTTGCCGCGCCACGTCTTGCGGAACCAGAACCGACCTGTCAGCGCCATCTCGGCACCTATTGACGTGAATCCTATACCCTCAACGGCCGCGCTTGTGGCGCGTTCCCGCTGTCGGATTTCCGCTAGGATAGCTGCCGGAATTCAGGAACTTAAGGGCTCGATGGGTTCTTCGAGCCCGACCTGTTCCGCTCTTTGCGCTGTACCGAGCTGCCCTGGCCTAGCTTACGTTCTCGGGCTGGGCCGGGGTGATGCCCATGTTGGGCAACTGGCTCGTGTCATTGGCCCTGCGGTAGCGAGCCGAGAACACCATCTCGTTCACCTCCCACAGGCCGCCGATGCCCGGCCGAAGACACGGGCGTAGCCGGCGAGCATGTCAGGATAGTCGCTCAGTCACGTTTTCCTGTCAGTAGTTTTCCAGTCACGGTTTCCTGACACAAACGGGGCTGTTTTGGAGGGCTGGCGAGGCGCTCCTCGCGGGTGACAGGAAAACGGTCGTTTTCCTTACACGGCTTTGCGCCGGCTCGCCGCGCACGATGCCGAGGACCTGCCGGCTCAGCCGATCGAGCTGCTCCAGCATCGTACCCAGCACCGTCAGCAGCGGCTCGACGAGCGGCCGGATCTCAGGGTCGTCGCCGGTCAG